>DQSS01000119.1 GCA_015663165.1 Arcobacter sp.
CTAAAAGATACCAAAGTATTGGTATTGCTATGCCTTTATATTTTACTGATAAAACCAATATATTGATATGAATCTTGCCAAACTTCCAATTGGTATTATTTTATTCCCTGATTAAATTTTGTATTTTTTCTTTTAACTCATCAAAATTGTTGTGTGAAAAATCAAAAGATTTATCTGGGTATCCAGTTTTATATATTTGATGTACGATTGCCTTATGATTTTCTTTCCCTCTAAACTCTGAGCATTTTAAAAAGTTTTCTATACACTCTTTTTGAACACTATTAAGTGTTGATAATAAAAAAGATTCTAAATAACCATTTTTAGATGATGGCTCACACATGATATAGTAATCTGCCTTATCATTTAAATCAAGTTTTTTAATTATATTTTTTATATTATCTTCTGTATTTTTATAGCCGCCATAAACGTTATCATTTTCTATATAATCTGAGTCAACTACAAACAATACTTTTTTATAAAGCAATTTGACTCTTTGAATTAATTGTTTTTGTTCATATGTTTCAATTTTAAAAAAACTACTCTTATTGCCTATCTTCTCAATATCAATATAACCAATATATTTATCTCCTATATGCTTAATTAAACTTTCTAAAAAATCTTTATCATGTTTTCCTTCACATAAGATTAGAGACTTCACTGCCAACCCCTAATCTCTAAATCTTGACTTAATTGATCTTGTAATAAATTAGAATCATAGTTTATTTGCTCTATATTACCATCTCTATTTAATAAAGTACAAAGAGCTATATCACTATTTTTATAACCATTTTTGACAAATGCTTCAATAGCTTCTTTTGAATGAGTTGTCAAAAATACCTGCACATTAAAAATATCTGACAACTCTTGAATAAATCTTGTAAAATCTACAAGTAAAGTATAATGAATAGCTGTTTCAAATTCATCTATGCAAATAACCCCATTTCTACAATATGCAAAACTTAGAACTATTTCAAAAATTCTTTGCAACCCTTCTCCATAGTGTGAAATATCTAAATTTGTCTCTTTAAAAATAGATGAATCAACTATAAATCTTTCAATCCCATCTCCATCGCTAAATCTAATATCATTTATATTAGGATCTATCTTTTTTATAAAATCCAAAACTATACTAAAGGCTGTTTTCTCGTTTATTTTAAGCTCTGTATTTACACTATAACAATTTTTTATTTCATTAAAATTATAAAAATATGGACTCTTAAATACCGATTTACATAAATTTTCTATCATTTTATTTTCTCTTTTCAAATCATTATGTTCATATGTATGAATAATATTAATTAGTTCTTCTCTGTCTTCTAAAAATGCTGATAATCTATAAGATGTTATATAATCGTTTTTCTTATCAATATTATCTGCTTCAAATTTATTAAACTTTATTCCAGTATTTATTTTATTAAATTTTCCTTCAATATCAATGCTTTGTTGTAAGTATCTATTTAGCCAAAGTGAAGATAGATGTGACAATTTGTTTTTTAATTGAATCATTTCCAAAAAAGAGGCAATATCATTTTGTTTTGTTAGTAAATATACAGCTTCCAATAAAGATGTTTTTCCACTATTATTTGGACCAGCTATAATGTTTATTTTATTTAAATTATTTAATTTAAAATTCTTGAAAATTTTATAATTTTTTATAAAAATATTTTCAAAATGGTTTGAAATACCATATTTAAATGAAATCTCTATATTGCCTTTTTGAAACTTAATACTACTCTCTTTTGGAAAAATCTCTAAAAATCTATTTTTGATCTCTTTAACTTTTTCTATATCATCACTTGTTGATATTAAAGATTTAAATCTACTTAACTCAAATATTTTATTATCCAAATCATTTAAAATTTTCTCAAAATTTATCTGTTCGGCTTTACCGCTTGCAATTAGTGCTTGAGATACACTTTTTGTTTCTTCCATAACATTTAATGCTTTTTCATCATTAATAAATATTGCCAAATCTCTTATTTCATGTGCTTTTGTTATGATGGGTTCTGTCTCTACAATCTCATCTCTATACTCTTCATTTGTTTCATAATTTTTTGAAATCCAGCTAAAAAGTCGTTCCATATTTGCTTTATTTACAGGAGTGTATATATAATCGTCCCATTCTAGCCACTCTTTTATCGCAGGTTTTTTAACAATTTCTACAAAAATAGAGTAATCATCACTTTTAAATTGCTCACCATAATCACTTCTTTTATATTCAAGTATTAGATGATAAGCTCTTTGTGATACCCTTAAAAGTTGTTTTGAAATACCCAGTGAACTGCATAGTTCATTCTCTTTTTGATAATATTCATCAGTTTGTTTATATGGTTTTAAAAAATCGTAAATAAGTTTTGCTTGATTGATAGCCGACCATTTTTTATTACCACTAATATGTTTAAGACCCATAATAATTAAATGCTTCTCCTTTGTTTCATTATTATGAATCTCAAAAGGAACTTTTTTAAAAATTTCCGGATTTAAATTACCTATATCTAAACCATTTTCATAATCATCTTGCAAAGCTTTGAGCGTAGCTACTCTTCTATTCCCTTCAATGACTAAATATCTATTATCTCCTAAATCTCTTACTTGTATAACATCAACATCTAAAAAACCATTTGCTTTGAAACTTGATAATAAATCTTTTATATTTTCTCGTTTTTCTCCTTCTATAAATTTTCTTGTTCTCTTTTGGACATTTATATCTAAAATCTTTTCATCTGGTACAGGAGTATAATCTTCATTATCGACAAATCTATAATTGTTTGGATCTAAATATAAGTTTTTTAAATGATAACTTCTTTTTTTACTTCTTTCTATTTCTTCCACTCTCCAACTCCTATATACTAGTGATCAGTTTATGATAATTATTAGATGTTTTAATTCTTTTAATGATTCTATCACGATGATTTATATTTGTCAATAAGAGTTACTTGCTTTATTATGTAGTCGATCCTGAAAAACACAAAGAATCCCTAATTTTAGGGCTTTCAAAGTGAAAAGTAGATATAATTTCAACCAATAACCACTCCAAATCAGA
>DQSS01000321.1 GCA_015663165.1 Arcobacter sp.
ACGTTAAGTTTTTATTTACGTTTGTAGCTGATTCTTGTGCATTTAAAGATGCAACGTTTGTATTAATTCTCATAATTTAATCCTTTTAATTTATGGTACATTGTGAATAATATTCACTAACTCTTATCATTCTCATTTCAGTGAGCATAGAGACTTTCACTCTTCGGCAATTATCATTACCTATATTATTTTTTTGAAAAGTTTTTTATAGTTTCTATTGTTTTAATATTACTATTAACTCTTTGTTTCATATTATAATTTTTTATGTGTTTAGATAATATCTTCATATATTTCTTATAATTTCTAGAATCTTTTTTAAATTCACATAATTTTTTTTGTATTTTTAAAATATCTTTGGGTACAGATTGTTTGTTTTCCATATTCTCCCTTTCAACATTGATATTATTACACAACATTTCTTAATATTAGATTAAACACAATATAGTAAATAAAAAAAGTTGAGCTTTTAAACTCAACTTTTTTTATTTATTAGTCTATTTAACTACTGTAGCAGTCTTAATACATTTTGTTGTACTTGATTTGCTTGACTTATTGCGTATGTACCTGCTTGTGCAATAATATTTTGTTTATTAAAGTTTGCACTTTCTGCTGCATAATCAACATCTCGAATAACTGACTCTGCTGCTTTTATATTTGTTTGTTGTGTAGATAAGTTTCTTACTGCTGATTCAATTTGATTTTGCGTAGCACCAAAATCAGATCTCCATGTATTCATTTTTGTAAGAGCTGCATCAATTTCAGTTAAAAATGCTCTTGCGTTAGATGCGCCATTTGCTGCATTTGAAGTAATACTATTTGCTCCACCTTCTGCTGCAGCATTAATACCAGATAATCCAAGTCCTGTAATATTTGCCTGAGTTCCAGAAGCAGAAGATATAGTGTTTGCTGCTTTTTCACCCATTTGAAATACTAATGCTTTAGCTGCTGATGCACTGTTACTTGCTGTTCCACCTTGTAATAGTTGAATACCATTGTAGTTAGTTTGTTCTGCGATACTATTAATTTGAGATAATAGCTTTGCAATATCTTTACCAATAGCATCTCTACCAGCACTTGATGTTGTAGCTGTTCCTGCTTGCAGTAACTTAGTTTTTACAATATCTAAAATATTTGATTGTTCAGCCATAGCTTTATCTGCAATTTGAATTAATGCTATTGCTGAGTTACCATTTGAGATTGCTTGACCAACTGAAGAAGCTTGCGTTCTTAGTTTATCTGCAATTGCCATACCAGATGCATCATCTGAAGCTTTATTTATTCTAAGTCCTGAAGATAACTTCTCTAGTGAATTAGTTAAGTTTTTATTTACTTGAGTGTTTGCTTCTAAAGCTGTAAGTGAAGCTATGTTTGTATTAATTCTCATAGGGTATTCCTTGAATGTTGTATAATCTTATATGATGTATTATAATTAAACATATCTTAAATAAAGATTAAATAGACATCGATGAAATGCCTATACAATAGTGCTTTATAGACATTTCTTAACTTTAGATTAAATTATACTTTCTTCTCTAGTATTACTCCACATTCTATATGATTGCTATATGCAAATTGATCAAAAAATGCAAAGTTTTTTATAGTATGAGTTTCAGATAAATCAACTAAATCTCTTTTTAATGTTACAGGATTACAAGAAATATAAATAATTTGATTGAATTTAGATGATAACTCTCTTGTAGTATCATCTAATCCTGCTCGTGGAGGATCTACAAATATTGTAGAAAAATTATAATCATCTAAAACAACATTTTCAAGTGTCATTCTTCTGAAAGTTCTTACTTTATTTCTAGCTTCTACAAACTCTTCACTACTCATTCTAATAAATTTTATATTTGATATATCATTTAAAGTACAATTGATTTTTGCACTTCTTATTGATGTTTTACTTATCTCTGTTGCAAGTACTTTGTTGAATACCTTTGATAAAGGAAGAGTGAAATTACCTCCTCCACAGTATAATTCACATAAATCATCTTTTGCATCTATATTATTTAGTACCCATTCAATCATCTGAATATTTACTTTTTGATTTGGCTGTGTAAATCCGCCTTCTTGGTATTTGATTTTAAATGTATTGTTTAAAATTGTCAATTCTTCATTTATACAATCATCACTTAAAATTACTTTTTGTTTTCTACTTCTACCTATAATTTTTATGTTTAGTTTTTCTTCTATTTTTCTAGCTTCTTTTTCCCATGATTCATCTAACTTTTTATGGTAAATTAGTGTTACTAAAATATCATTTGTTGTAGAAGTTAAAAACTCACAAGTAAATAGTTTAAAGTTTAAAGCATCTACTAATACAAGCTCTTTTATCAATTTTGGCATCAATGTATGAATAGACTCATTTACTATGCTACAAGAGTCTATAACCAATGCCTTTTTATCTATATCATTCATTGCATAATGAAGTGTGAAGTTATTATTTTCATCAAATATCTTCCAAATTCTAAATTCGGCTCTATTTCTAAACTTCCCATCTTCACTTTTAATTACATCTATTTTATCACTATATAAATCTTGGAATCTTTTTGACTCTATATTTACTTTTACATTTAATTGTTCACCATAAGTTTTACCACCAAGTGTACAAGAACCACATCTTCCAAAATAATCACAATTCATTTATATTCCTACTATTTATTATAGATTTGAGTATAACGAAAAAAGGCTTTGAGATAATTCTCAAAGCCTTTTTATACTTGTTATATTTATATTGCTAATTTAAAAGTTTTAATACATCATCAGGAAGTGCATTAGCTTGTGTTTGTGCGTATGTTGCTGCATTTCCTATTATTGAATGCTTATTGAAATTTGCTG
>DQSS01000299.1 GCA_015663165.1 Arcobacter sp.
GGAAGCAAAGTCTATTAAATCTTTATCCCAAACTTTTCTTTGCCGAAATCGTCCTGCTCTTTTTAGGGCGTTTAGTTCTTTTTGGTACATGTTATAAAATTATCTCATTCTCAAATTTTAATGTTTTATAGTTTGGATTAATACTAACTTTCATACTATTTAGATTGAGTCCTGTTTGTTTAACTTTAGTAGAAAATGTATTTAATTCATTTACAAAATCGTGTGATATTGTCTCTATATTATTACATATTCTAAGTTTAGGGGTCTCATTTAATCCATATACTCTATGTATTAAATAGTTGTTATTTTGTTGAATGAATTTTAATTCTTGAAAAGAAAAAATAATTTTTTGCTCAAATTTATAGGAAGTAGATTTTGCATCAGAATAAATTAATTGATTAGAATTATTGGTAATCTCAAAGTCATAGGGAAAGCCTGATTCATTGCTTTTATTTACCCATATGAAGTTTTTAATTTGATTAGCTACTTTTAATTTAGCTAAATGCTCATTTACTAGTTCTTCACCTTTTTTACCAATTTTCTGAAATAGCTTTTGTGCTTTTTCAATATCATATCTTTTAGGTTTTATACGATGCTTTAATTCTTCTTGATGTGTTTGAGCTAATAATTCTAACTCTTCTATATATGAAAAGTTTAGAGTATTCACTTTAGTATTTAGAAAATTGATAACTTTTGGAAAGCTTGAAGAAGTTGTTTTAATGGTGTCATTTCTTTTTAATTCACCAATTATACTAACAATTTCTTGATAATCTTCGGTATCTTTTTTAATTAAAAGAAAGACTAACTCTTCATTTTCTAATCCAAACCATAATAAAAACCATTCTGAAGGATTTTCATTTGATGCTATCTCTCTAATTTTTCTTACAACAGATGTTCTATTTGGGTATAGCAATAGTTCAGCATTCCTGGCAGAACGAATTTTGGGACTTCTATATGAACCATTGGGGTTCTGAATGTAGTCCAAAAAAGATATAACCTCCATTGTTGTTTGTTTATATATTAATTGAGAAGATGTTTCCTTATGATATTGTGATGAAAAGTCAAAGGTTTCGCTTAATAGTCCTATATGGGTAGTGTTACCAAAACTTTTTCCTAAATCTGCATCAGATAGTAGTTTATATCCTATGGTAGCATTGTCATGTATTTTAAAGAACATAACTCTCCTTCTCAATCAAATAATCTAAAACAGTATAAACAGTATTGACACTAACAGCATTACCAGCTTGTTTATAAAGTTGATGATTGCTAATACCCGCTTTTTGAGAATTTAGAAAGAAATCATTGTCAAAACCTTGTAGTTTTAGCGTTTCCCATGGTGTAAGTTTTCTAATTTTATGGGTAGCTTCTTCATCTTTAGAAAAACTATTTTCTAAGTAAGTGCTTTGACACTCTGCATCTAAAAACTCTTGTGAATAATAGTTGTCTTGACATGCTCTATGCATTTTAACCATGGTAGCTGTTAAGGGTCTTGCGATGAGTTGGTTTATTTGTGAATTCGATTTAAAGTTTTTAGTTCCATTCGACAAAATAGTGGGTTTAATTTTTTCTGATAAATAATATTTGTCTTCTACTCTATCTTTATCAAGAATACCATCCATGACATTTACATAAGTCTTAATACTTCTATTTTTTAATTTAGAGAAATGTTTTTGAATTAATTCTTTGTTAAATATATGGGGTTGCGTATCTAAATCTTTTCTACTCGCAAAAATATAGAGCCTTCTTCTGTGCTGTGGTAGACCAAAGTCAGAAGTATTTAGAACATCTTCTTGTACATTGTATCCATGCTCTTCTAACTCTTTCTTAAGTTGTTGATAGGTTGCCCCTTTATCATGGGTAAATAGGTTTCGTACATTTTCAAGTAAAATATATTTTGGTTTTTTAATATCTACAATTTTCATAACGGAGAAGAAAAGTCCACCTCGTTCATCTTTTAGACCTAATTGTTTTCCCATCATGCTAAAGGGTTGGCAAGGAAAACCACCAAAAACAATGTCAAAATCAGGAAGTTCTTCTATTCTTTTTTTATCTTGAACAAAAGTTTCAATGTCACCAATTTCTAGCTCATTTTCAGTATTGTAATTGGCTTTATATGAAGTGACAGCGTATTTGTCTATTTCTGAAAATGCCACACACTCTGTCTTTTTCCCTAAATCTTTTCCTAAAAGTTCAAAGGCTCTACGAAAGCCACCAATACCAGAGAATAGGTCAATATATTTTAAAGTTTTTTTATTCATTTGTATCTCCTAAGTATTTCATAATATTTTTTCCAATGACTTCAGCTAATTTTACAGGTACAGCATTACCAATTTGAGCATACCAGCCATTATTTGAACCCATAAATATATAGTCGTCAGGAAAGGTTTGAATTCTCGCTGCTTCTCTAGGGCTGAGTCCTCTAGCTTGGCTAGGGTGTATGTACATATTGCAGTCAAATTTCATGTGAGAAGTAATGGTTTTTGAATACTCATTTTCATTGAGCTTAAAGTACTTGTCTTTAAACATGTGATTTCGGCTTTTATAAGGCATAATATCTTCAATAGATTCATGTAAAGAGTTCGCCCCTTGTGGTAGTCGTGAAAATATTTCAACATCTCGGTCATTATTATATCGGTTTATATGATTAGATAAATAACTTGTCTTATTTTTGTTTAAAAATTTCATATAGTTAGTTTCTTCGGTGGAGTAGTTTCTAAATTTAAAACCTATATCTTCATTTTCTAACTTAGACGCATTTTTGATTTTTTTGATTTTTAAAGAAGGTAATCCCTCTAGGGCATCTTTGAGTTTAAACCCCTTATTTATAATTTTATCTTGAAGAATACCTTGGATAATTTGGGATGCTTTTACACTCTCTAATCTACTTCCTATGACAAATACACGTTCTCTATTTTGTGGAACATTAAAATCTTTTGCATTGAGTAAAATAATTTCAATGGAGTAGTTTTCTCCTACTTTTTGATGAAAATCATTTTTAATTTCTTCAGATTTATTCATCATACCTTTAACATTTTCCATAATAAAAAACTTTGGTTGTATTAAGTGTAATAATTCTAAATAATATTTATAGAGTTCATTTCTTGGGTCATCTAATATGGGTTGCCTGTTTGCCATGGAAAATCCTTGACATGGAGGACCACCGACAAACAAGTCAATATCTTGGAAATGGTGTTTATACTTTTCATGATTTTTAACAAGTTTTTTTATGTCATCACAAAAATAATTTTCAAGTGGTATATTTCTATTAAAATAATAACTTTCTAAAAATCTAGGCTCTATTTCATTAATAAATACTGGATTAAAACCAACATTCTCAAGCCCTAAACTAAGCCCACCAGCTCCTGAAAAGGTGTCAACAAAAGAGAACTTTTTATCTATTTTATTTTTTTTGAAAAACTTCTTTAAGCTAGGAGATATTAATGCTTGGTTTATTTCTAAAGTATCATACAGTTGATTGAGTCTATTCCATTGTTTGTCACTAAGGTTGAGTTGATACTTTTTGTCAAATACTATTGTATATTTATTATTAATACTTATATTTTCAATATCTAAAAGTTTGTCTATATCAATGATAAGTTGTGTGATTTTAGACTTATAGTTTTTAGGAAAAAAGTTATAGTAAAACTCAACCATTTAGACACTCCTTTTAATTTTTAGTATTTTACACTATTTTAAAGTAAAGAACCTGAAATATGTCAAATTGTAATGTTTTTCATATTCCTACACATTCAAAGAAATAACTTCAAACCTATTATCATCACGACGCATAAACTTATAATACTTAATCTCATCAGGCTTCGCATAAACTGGTTCAGGGGTTA
>DQSS01000158.1 GCA_015663165.1 Arcobacter sp.
ATATTTATGTGCACTCATAGCTCAGCTGGATAGAGCATCGCCCTTCTAAGGCGAGGGTCTTAGGTTCGAATCCTAATGGGTGTACCATTTATTATTGTTTATAAAACAATCACATGCGGATGTGGTGAAATTGGTATATACGCCAGACTTAGGATCTGGTGCTTTACGGCGTGGAGGTTCAAGTCCTCTCATCCGCACCATTGTGTGATTAAGTGATAGTAAATAAGATAAAAAAAGGTTCCTTGGTTAGGGACCTTTTTTTATGCCTAATTTTCCCATATAGGTCGCGTAACTCAGTGGTAGAGTGCTACATTGACATTGTAGAAGCCGTTAGTTCAACTCTAATCGTGACCACCATTATCAACTAACGCTAATTCACAACTCATAAGTGCAACTCACCTACATAAAATTATGCCACCATTTACATACAATTAAGACCTACTTTATAAAAGTAATATTTAGATATAATCAAATAAAATTACGCCAATTCAATAAATAACCGCAATTTTTGCACCTAAATTATGCTGCCATTTTCTTTACAACTGCTTTCATAAACACTTCAAATGGTGTTTTAAAGCCAAGTGATTTTCTTGGTCTGTGATTTAGTTTGTTTTGGATTGTAACTATTTCTTCCTTAGATATATTTTCAAACTCACTTTTCTTTGGTATATACTGCCTAATTAAACCGTTAGTATGCTCATTTAATCCTCTTTGCCAAGAAAGAATATGGATCACGGAAATAAACCTTTGTATCTAGTACTGATGCAATTAATTTATGATAGGCAAACTCTTTACCATTATCAGCTGTAATTGTAAGCGTTAGTGCTTTTAGTGACTGTAATAACTCTATTGTAGCTTGTGTAACTACATCAGCATGTTTACTATCAACTCTTTTAATTAATACAAATTTACTTTTTCTATCTACTAAAGTTACTATTGCACCTTTATGGTTTTTACCGATTACGGTATCTATTTCCCAATCACCAATTCTAGATTTTTCATTAAACCGAAAATGAACTAGAGAAAATTAGATTCTAATTATTACTAGTATGTACATCCATCTGTGGATAAGGAATTGATATGTTTTTCTCATCAAAAGTAAGTTTTACTTTTTCAAGAGTGTCAAATTTCACAGCCCAATAATCTTCACTTTTTACCCAAGTTCTTACTACAAAGTTTACACTTGAATCAGCAAGTTCACTAACTGCAACAAATGGTGCAGGGTCTTGAAATACTCTTGCATCTGCATTCACTATATCTATTAGTGTTTGTTTTGCAAGTTTTAAATCATCATCATAACCTATTCCAAATACAAAATCTACTCTTCTTGTGTCTTTTGCTGAATAGTTTGTGATATTTCCAGATATTATATTTGAGTTTCCAGATATTATTAGTTTGTTGTCTCCTGTTTTTAAAATAGTATTAAATATATTTATCTCTTCAACAACACCAACCGTTCCACCAGCTTCTATAAAGTCACCAATTTTAAAGGGTCTAAAAAATATAATCATAACTCCAGCACCAATATTGGATAATGCACTAGAAAAAGCTAAACCAATAGCCAGCCCAGCAGCACCAAGAATTGCTATAAATGAAGTAGTATCAATACCTAACTGACTAAGTGCTGCTAATGTAATAATTATAAGCATAAGTCCATATGCAACATTTACTAAAAACTTTGTAAGAGTTTCATCTGTCTCTAGTTTTTTTAAACTTTTATCTAAAAGTCCTTTTATGATTTGTGCTATTTTTTTACCTATTATAAATATTGCTAATGCAATAATTATTTGAATTCCATATTGTGTGATTGTATCCATTTGTGTGTCCTTGAATTATTTTGCAGAATTATACTGTATTATTAATAATTATGTCAATTTAAATAGAAAGATAGGTAATATACTTAAAACTATAAAAATTGGAATATAGTAAAATCAAAGTTAAAAATAGTATTTTATTTCTAATATTGGTGATACTTGTACCTATCGGATTAATGAAAATTCAGGGGTCTAAAAGCTCAAGTAAACTACGATACTATGTGAGTTAAAAAAGGATTGTTTACAAATGGATGTAAAAACACAATAAAACTTGTCCATATTGTCTAAAAAACTATAGTAAAAAGATAAGTTAGGTACTTTAGTTTTCAAAGATATATTATCAAAAGAGATACTAACTTGGAAATATATTGATAGTGAATTAGTATTTGATTATAAACAGCAATTACAAGTTCTTTTAGATTTAGGATACAAGGTGTAGATGCTATAATTATTGATGCTAAGAGAGGGTTATATAAAGCTTTTAAAGACTATCCAATTCAGATGTATCACTTTCATCAGTGAAAACTATCAATAAGTATTTAATAAGAAAATCAAGACTAGAAGCTAGTAAAGATTTAGAAAAAATAATGTATAAACTAGCAACTACAAATCAAAGAAATTTCACCCATCCAAGAGTTAGGTCTGCATACAGAAGTTTAATAACAAATTTACCTTATCTTTTTACTTACAAAAATCTTAGAAATATCACTATTCATAATACTACAAATTCTATAGATGATGGAGTATTTTCTCCTATGAAAAAACTTATAAAAATACATAATGGTTTTACTAAAAGTTGGTTGATGATTATCTTGTTAGTTGTAATAAAAAATGATAAATTAGACCACTTAATTTTTCATTAAGCCAGACTTTCCAAAATTAAGCAGATAATTTTTGGGTTAGTTTAGATTATAAAATCTTATTTAAAAGAGATAATGAAACTATAAGATAATAATAGATATTTTAATTATGTTATAATTATTTTATGTTTAAATCTATTATCACAATATAAATACTGCTATCAATAGGAAGTGGAGCAAAATATCTATACGATAAAATGACTATAAAGAGTTTGAGAAAAGTTTATTTGGCGTATCAGATGATACTATGAGTGATAATGAAAAATTGTTGTGTGGTATTGATGTTGAGAAGCAACTTGAAAAAGAGCTGTATAAGTATAAAAATAGTTCTTCATTTTGGACAAATTGATAAAGTTTTTTCAAATAAGACATAAATATGACATTTTTTTATTATAATATATATTTAACTTGATTGATACATTAAAATAAAACTAAAGAAAACAATGAAAATATTATTAATAGAAGACAATGCAGACTTAAATATCGCAATATCAGACTTTTTAAAAGTCTTAAAATATGATGTTGTTTCAGTACTTGATGGAAGCGATGCTATTACTGTAATTGATAATAATAAGTTTGATTTGTATATTACTGATATCAATATTCCTCATGTTTCTGGTTTGGATATTGTTAAGTATATCAGGCAAAAAGATTTGTTTAGTTCTATTATTGTTATTACTGCGTTATTGGGAATTGAAAATTTTGTAGATGCTTTTAATTTTGGATGTAGTGAGTATATTAAAAAACCATTTCATTTAAAAGAATTAAATATAAGAATAAAAAAACTTTTAGAAAAGAATATTGTAGAAACTTTTAGAATAGATGAACATATATCTTACAACTTTAAATCAGAAGAACTATATGTAAACGGTGAAGTTGTTCATTTACGAAAAAAAGCAAATAAATTACTTCAAATTTTACTTCAAAATGTAAATGAAACAGTAAAAAATGACGATATCATAAACTTTGTATGGGAAAATGATATAAAAGAAAAATACCCACTTCGCCAGTTAGTAACTGAACTTAGAAAAAATCTTGCTTCGCAAACAAACTATATAACAACTAAAGTAAGTGTTGGTTATAAATTTTCAATCTAATTTTATAATCACAATTTATATTTAATATTTCATTTAATTACTTTTGTTATAATTTTCAAAATATAAGGATATAGATTTGGATTTTAAACATAAAGAACTAATACTTTTTGATCTTGATGGTACGCTTATAGATAGTGTTCCTGACTTAGCACTCTCTTTAAATCTTACTTTAGAAAAACTAGGTATGCAAACATATGAAGAAAATACAATTCGTTCATGGGTTGGAAATGGTGCTGCTACTATTGTAAAAAGAGCATTGAGTGGTAGTGTTGAAATATCTGAAGATATAAATGAAGACTTATTTAACAAAGCTTTAGAAATATTTTTAGATTTTTATAAAGATAACCTAACTACTTCGACTAGACTATATCCAAATGTAAAACATACACTTCAATCGTTAAAACAAAAAGGTTATATTTTAACTATAGTTACAAATAAACCTTATGCTTTTATAGAACCTATACTACAAGATTTAAAAATTGGTAACTTATTTTCATACTGTATAGGTGCAGATAGTTTAGACGAAAAAAAACCAAGCGCAAAACCTCTCTTTCATGTATGTGCAAAATTCAATAAATCCATTGAAAAGTCAATTATGATAGGTGATTCAAAGAATGATATTCTTGCAGCTTCAAATGCTTCTATGGATAGTATAGCTGTAACTTATGGATACAACTATGATGAAAATATTGTAAAATACAATCCAAATGTAGTGTTTGATAACTTTTCCTCTTTAAATAAAGTATTTTAAATAAAATGTCAAAGAATATAAAAGTAGCTGTTATAGGTGGTGGAATAGCTGGATCTTCTATATCTATATATTTAGGTAAACTTGGACTTAATGTAACACTATTTGAAAAAAATGAAAGTATAGTAAGTGGTCCTCCTATATGTCACTTACATGCAGGTGGAAATTTGTATCGTGAGATTTCTGATGCTTCTTGTGTCACACTTCTTAAAGAATCAATCGATTTGCTTAAGATGTATCCAAATGCTATAGATTATCGTCCTACTATTTTAGCTGTGCCGTTGAGTGATAGTGGAGAACCTGAAGATATTATTCCAAGATTAGAGATACTAAAAAATGAATACGAAAAATTAATAGAAGAAGATAGTTCAAATCAAGTTTTATGTTCAAGTAAAGAGTACTATAAAATATATTCTAAAGAAGAAGCTCTACAACTTAAAAATAAAAATATAGTAAAACATCCACATACCTTTGATGAGTGGATGATACCAATGGCTAAAAATACCAATTTGGAAAAACTAAAATTCCCACTTATTATGGTGCAAGAATATGGTCTAAATATATTTAGATTATCTGCAAGTGCGTCTTTTATGTTGGAGTCTTGTAAAAATGCAAAAGTCTTAACAAATACAAAAGTATTGAATGTTTTAAAAGATAAACACAAAGATGGATATCTTTTAGAATACAAAAAAGACAATAAAGTTATAAATGAACACTTTGATTATCTGATAAATTCTGCTGGATTTAAAACCGGTAGTATTGATGATATGTTAAATTTCAAAAAAGAAAGACTTGTAGAGTTTAAATCTGCATATGTAACACAATGGGAAGGTTGTAAAGATATATGGCCTGAAGTTATATTTTTTGGTACTAGGGGAACTCCACAGGGTATGGGACAGTTTACACCGTATGCAAATGGGCATTTTCAAATACATGGTATGACAGAAGATATAACGCTATTTAAAAATGGTTTGGTAAAAAATACTTCTTTAAGTGCTCAGCCAAAATTAGAAAATAAGTTTATACAAAAAATAGATAAGTCTTGGTGTAAAAGTGATGTGGAACTACGAACAAAAAAAGCAATTGAACATATAAGACAATATATCCCAACATTTCAAAATGTAAAAGTAGCATCAAAACCACTATATGGAGCACAACAAATCCCAGGGCTTGAAGCTAGTCTTCGTACTGCTGATGTATCTTTTGAGGAACATAGGTATGCAAGATGTGAGATTGTTAAAGCATCTTCTGTATTAACTATGAGTGATTTGATTGTAAAAGAGTTAGTATCTTTAGGATTTTTAAGCAAAGATTGTATAAATAAAAGGGACTTTTTATATAAAGATAAAATAAATGATGAACAAATTACAAAAAAATCAATAGAACTTTGTAAGCAAAGAAATTACCCAAATGACCTAGCTTACACAAATTCACCAATAAATAAGTGTAATAGTTAAATATAATTACATAGTAAACTAAGTTTGGATATTATTAATTACTAATTATTGAGAACTAGCAAATTTGATTAAGACTATTTTTATCTTATTTAACTAAACTATCAGTAATAAAAAATTAAAAACATAAGGAATTAAATATGGCAACAGTAACTTTTAAACAAGACACAGTATGTAACTTAGCAGGAAATGAAATCAATGTAGGTGATCAAGCACCAATCGTAACAGTAGTAAATTGTAACCCAATGCTTCAAAATGAACAAGTTGGAGGATCTCAAGATTCTGTACAATTAGTAGTAGTAGTACCTTCATTAGATACACCAGTATGTGATGCTGAAACTAGAAGATTCAATACAGATGCAGCTTCTTTAGAAGGTGTAAATGTTAAAACTATTTCTATGGATTTACCGTTTGCAGCTGCTAAATTTTGTTCAACAGCTGGTATCGAAAACTTAGCGGTATGTTCAGATTTCAGAAATAAAGATTTCTCTAACGCATATGGTATGTTATTAGCTGATGGACCTTTAGCAGGTGTTACAGCTAGATGTATTTTTGTAATTGACACAAATGGTGTTGTTACTTATAAGCAATTAGTACCAGAAATTACAGCTGAGCCTGATTATGCAGCAGCATTAGCAGCAGCAGCTGAAGCTAAATAGTCTAACTATTTAACTTCAATAAAAAAGCAAAGATGTTGATTCATCTTTGCTTTTTTTATATCTAAATTATATGATAAATCTACATCATATAAATCTTAAAATATTTCCCTTTTATTCTTGAGTTTTGTAACTCATCATGAGCTTTTTTTGCTACATTTACTTTTACTGCAACATAAGATGCAAACTCTAAAATATCTATTTTGCCTATATCATCTTTTTGTAAACCAATTCCAGCAGTTAATGCACCAAGAATATCTCCTGCTCTCATTTTATTTTTCTTTCCAGAGTTTATAAATAATGTTTTAAAAGGTGATGTTGCTTTATATGTTCTATCTTCACTTAAAGTTGTTGCTTGTAGTAGTTTAAAGTTATTTTCTTCATTCATATCACCGAAGTTTTCTAAATCACTACTGTCTATAAGTGAAACAGCACGACCTTTTTTACCTGCACGAGCAGTTCTTCCTATTCTATGTGTATATACTTCTGCATCAAATGGCAAAGAATAGTTTATAACTAAATCTATATCATCAATATCTAAACCTCTTGAGGCTACATCAGTTGCTATTAAAACTGGATATGATTTATTTGCAAAAAGTATAATAGTTTCACTTCTATCTCTTTGTTCTAAATCACTATGTAATACTAAAGTTTCAATTCCATCATCTTCTAAATCTTCAGCTAACTCATCACAAGCTATTTTTGTATTACAAAATATGATTGTAGATTGTGGTTTATATGTAGTAAGTAAGTTACAAATTGTATTTTTCTTACTTGATATCTCACTTTCATAAAATAATTCTTCAATAGAATCTTTTTGATGTGTAGATTCTATTTGTATTTGTGCTGGATTATTCATAATATTTTTAGATAATGTTTGAATATTTGAAGGGTAAGTTGCTGAAAATAGTAAAGTTTGTCGCTCTTTTGGTAAAAAGTCAATTATTTTATTTATATCTTCATTGAATCCCATATCTAACATTCTATCTGCTTCATCTAATACAAGAGTATTTATATCTGCTGGATCAAAAGTATCTTCTTGTAGATGTTTTAGTATTCTTCCAGGGGTTCCTATAATAATATGTGCTTGATGTGAAAGAGAATGCACTTGTGGTTTATATGGAACACCACCACAAAGTGTTGTTATTTTTATATTGTGTGCAAATTTTGCTAGCTTTTTCATCTCTCCTGCTATTTGATTTGCTAATTCTCTTGTGGGTGCTAATACTATTGATTGTATTCTAAACTTTTCTATTCTTAGTTTGTTTAGTAGTACTAGTGAAAATGCAACTGTTTTTCCACTACCTGTTTGTGCTTGTGCTATTATATCTTCACCATTTAAACTTAATGGTAAACTCTGTTCTTGTATTGGAGTCATATTAGCATAGCCTAGTCTTTTTAGGTTTTCTAACATATCTTTTGTCAATGATAAATTTTTAAATTGTGTATTTTGCATGTAAGTGCCTTCGTTTTTTTATGAGTGCATTATAGTATAAAGTGATTATAAATGTGATTAGTTTGTAAAGTGAAATTTGTGTGTGAGTTTTTGGAAATAGTAGAGTTTATAATATTGGGTAAAACCCAATACTAAAAGATGAGATTAATATCTGTCGTTAAATTCTCTTCTTGGTCTTTCTTCTCTTGGCTTAGCTTCATTAATTCTTAAAGTTCTACCATCGTATTCTTTACCATTTAATTCTTCAATAGCTTTTTTACCAGCTTCGTCATCGTTCATAGTAACAAAACCAAAACCTTTAGCTCTTCCAGTTTCTCTGTCTGATATTAATTTCACTGAAGATACTTCTCCAAATTCTCCAAATAATCCTTCGATTGCTTCTTCTGTTGTCCCGTAAGACATATTTCCAACATATATTTGCATGTGTAGTTTTCCTTTTTGATTCTTATACTATTAAACTAAAAAATTATAGTTGAATAATAATAATTGATTAAGTATATCATAATAAATATTATTTTAATAACTTAAATTAGATTTTTAGTGTAATTTAGCATATTTCTATGCTATTTGTGTTAATCCTGCATAAACTTTATCGTTTAATTCTACTTTTATATTGCACGAGCGTGGAAGTTCTACTATTACGAGTCCATTTAAAAATACACCTATACTTTGAGTTGCTTCTACTTTTTCATTTTCATATAAAACTATATCACTATTGCAAATTCCACTTATAAGTTTTACTTTTATATCATCAAATTTTATTACAGCTTGAGTATTTAATAATCTTGCTTTATATGATGTAGATTTTAAATTAAGTCCATTTTTAAAACTTTTTGTTTTAAACTTACTTTTAATAGGTGCTCTTAATACATGAGTATCACATAAATTTACATCTATATATATTTTGTATTTATTTTTTGAAATATCAATTGCAGATATTTTCCCATCAATTGGAGCTAAAATCATATCTTTGTTGTTTGTAGTAGCTCTTGATGGGTTTCTATATATAAATATTAAAGCAAGAGTTACAACAAATCCAATATTTCCAAGTGCATCACTTATGACGATATTTAAAAATAACGATATAGCTAATGCAATAACTACAGGTACAAAACCTTCTTTTAGTATTAGTTGATTATTTTGATTGCTCATCTTGGTGTAAATCTCCATCTGTATAAATTTCTTTTCCACTATTTATGATATGCTCTTGAACTCTTTTTCCAGAGATTACTTCTTTTTCTAAAAGTTCAGCAGTCATATTTTCTATTGATTCTTTATGTGCATTCATAGCTGCTAATACATGTCTATACCTATCATTTAAAGTACTTTTGATATGTTCATCTAAATCTGAAGCTAATTTATCACTATAGTCTTTAGTAGTTTGCCCACCACCTAAGAATTGGTTTGATTGTTTAGCCAGAACCATAAGTCCAGCTACATCACTCATACCATATATACTAGCCATAGATTTAATAATATCTGTAGCTCTTTCAAGGTCATTTCCAGCTCCAGTACTAATCTCACCAATAAACACTTCTTCAGCAGCTCTACCACCAAGTAAAACATCCACCTCAGCAATTAGCTCATGCTTTTGCATTAAGTATTTGTTCTCTTCTGGAGTATTTAAAGTATAACCTAAAGCAGCTAATCCTCTTGGTACTATTGAAACCTTAGATACTTTTTTAGCACCTTTAGTAATCTCTGCCATAAGTGCATGACCTGATTCATGGTATGCTACAATCTTTCTTTCTTTTGGAGATATTCTTCTACTTTTCTTTTCAAGTCCCGCAATTTGTCTTTCAACTGATTCTTTAAAGTGAGAATTATCTACTTCATTTTTGTTTGCACGACCTGCAAGAAGTGCAGCTTCATTTATAACATTTGCTAAATCAGCACCGGCAAGTCCAGCAGTCATAACAGCAACTTCTCTTAAATCAACATCAGTAGAAACTTTTACGCCTTTAATATGCACATTTAAAATTTCAATTCTACCTTGTAAATCTGGCTTATCAACTAATACTTGTCTATCAAATCTTCCTGGTCTTAAAAGAGCAGGGTCAAGAACTTCTGGTCTATTTGTTGCGGCTAGAACTATTACCGGTGCTCCATCTATCGAGAAACCATCCATCTCTGCAAGTAGTTGATTTAGAGTTTGTTCTCTCTCATCATTTCCACCCATTCCACCACTAGCACGACTTTTACCAATAGCATCTATTTCATCAATAAATATAATAGCAGGAGCATTTTTCTTAGCTTGTTCAAATAAATCTCTAACTCTACTAGCTCCAACTCCAACAAACATCTCTATAAAAGAAGATCCAGTTACAGATAAAAACTCAACATCTGCTTCACCAGCAACGGCTTTTGCTAAAAGTGTTTTACCAGTTCCTGGAGGTCCTACAAGAAGTACCCCTTTTGGTATTTGAGCTCCAAGATTTACATATCTATCTGGGCTTTTTAGGAAATCAACTATTTCAGATACTTCTTCTTTAGCTTCTTTATTTCCTGCCATATCATCAAATTTTACATTTGGTTTTTCAGAGTTAATCATTTTTTTAGATCCACCCATACCAAGCATACCACCACCCATATTTTTAGCCATTTTTTTAGCTAAAAATGACCATATTGCAAAGAATATTAAAAGAGGTAAAACCCAACCAAATAGCATATCTCCTAGTGGATTTTCTTCATTTATTCCACCATATTCTATGTTTTTTAATTCAAGCATAGGTATAAGTGTAGAATCAGGTACTACTCTTCTTGCTTGATAAGTTATTTTTGTTCCCATTTTTGGATTTGTTGTTGCTTTTAAAGTTGTATCACCAATACCAACATAAGATATTGTTCCACCATTTATAAGTGTTTTTATATCTGAGTATGAAACTTTTTTAAACTCTTGTCCATAAGTTGATGCTCCAGCATTTGCATTCATATCATCTTGTGGAAAAAGGTTTTTAAATGCCATAATTGCAACAAGAGAAAACAATGCAAATACAATGATTGGATTGTTATTGAAAAAGTTGTTATTGTTGTTATTGTCTTTTTTATTGCCGTTTTGATTATTCATTAATCATTTCCTTTTTTTAGAACTAATGTAGTCCATTCATTTTTATTTATCTCTTCAATTACTGTACAATCTTTAAATCTTTTTAGCACTTTATCTTTATATACTGATAATATACCTGATAGTACTAATATACCATCTTTCTTTAATACCTTTTTCAGGTCTTTGTTTATTATGATTAGTACATCGGCAACTATATTTGCTATAACTATATCATATACTTTGTTACTAGTTAAAGCACTTCCTACCCATGAGTCATTTGCTTTTACATTGTTTGATGCAAAATTAATAAGAGCATCTTTAACAGCAAAATCATCAGTATCACAAATATCACAAATTGCACCAACTTTAGTTGCTCCAATTGCAAGTATTCCACTTCCACTTCCTACATCGATTAATGTGTCATCTGCTTTTACATATTTACTGATTGCTTCAAGACATGAGCTTGTTGTTTCATGATGTCCACTTCCAAAAGATAAAGCAGGGTCTATTAAGATGTTGATTTTATCTTCAATTGCTGGAGTCCAAGAAGGGTGAATATGAAACTTTCCTACACTTACAGGCTCTACTGCATCTTTGTATTTTTGAATCCAATCTTTATTTTCTTTTTTTTCTAAAACAGTTGGGCATAACAATTTATCGTCCATACTTTCTTGAATTGCTTTTGTATATAAATCTATACCATCTTTGATATCAGAGATATCTTCTTCACTTCTTACAATAATGCTATTAGTAAGTTCTTCAATAGCTTCTGTTGTTAAACTAGAAACTAAATCTAAATATAAATCATAATGATTATTTGGAGTTACTGTTAGTTCATAATAAAATTTATCCAATTTTATATACCTTTTTTTAAAATAACTCAAATTATATCTAAATTATTGTTTATATAAAATTAGTTACTTATGATGATATTGACACTTGATTTCTACCATTATTTTTACAGATATATAAACCTTCATCTGCTTTTTTTATCATCTCTTCAAGATTATTATCTAATCCATAAAATACACCAATTGATACAGTATAGTTTATATCTTTTGAATTTATTTGTATTGAGTTATTTTCAAAATAAGCTCTAATTTTCTCGAATAATATTTTTGAATCATCTAAAGAGATATTTTCTAGTAATACACAAAATTCCTCTCCGCCAAATCTTGCTATTAAATCAGACTTTCTAAAGTGTTTATTAAGTACATTTGCCATCTCTTGTATTGCAATATCTCCTACATCATGTCCATAGGTATCATTTATATTTTTAAATTTATCAATATCAAACATAGCAACACATAAGTCTTCTTTTTTTCTTTTTGCTTTATCAAATAAACTTTCTCCACTTTCAAAGAAATATCTTCTATTGTACGAACCTGTCATAAAATCTTTATTTGCCATATCTCGTGTTTGTTCAAAAAGTTCTAAAATATGTAAATTCGAATTTACTCTTGTGATTACTTCAAGTTGGCTATATGGTTTATGTAAGAAGTCATTTGCACCTATTTTTAAAAACTGTGTAGGTATATCTTCTTCTTTATTTGCACTTAATACAATAATAGATAGTTCATCCTTATCATATTTTTCCCTTATTTTCATAGTAAGTTCCATACCATTCATCTTTGGCATATGGTAATCTGTCAAAAGTAAAGAGAACTTTTTAGGATGATCTTCAATAAATCGTAATGCTGTGTCGCCATCAGTTGCAAGAGTTATATTTAGCTTCATCCTTTTAAGAATATCATGTATTATTTTTAGTTGTATTTTTGAATCATCTACAATTAGAACATTATTATCATAGTTTTTTAAAATTCTATCTATTGTTTTAGATGTTGTAATAAAAGATTTTGAATCGTTTTTTACAATTATGTCTACAATATCTTTTTTTATAACAGTTTTACGTGTATGTTCATTCATTGTTCCTGTTAATACAACAGTTGGTATGTCTTTTTTGATACAGTATTCGATAATATAGCCATCAACACAATCAGGCAGTCTATAGTCAATAACAGCAGCATGAATAACTAAATCTTTATTTAGTAAATATTTTAAAGCATCTTTGCTATTATTTGAAGTTAATATGTTTATATTTTTTAAATTGTTAGCTAAGTGTTCTATTAACATATTTAAAACAATAATGTCGTCATCTACTAGTAGTACTGTTTTTATATTATCCATTTTTTTTGTATACCGTTACTTTATTTCTTCCATTTTCTTTTGATATGTATAAAGCTTCATCCGCTTTTTTGTATATTTCATCAACGCTTGAAGTATCGTTTATATCAACTATATATAAACCAGAAGAGATTGTTATATAATTAGATGCAGAATTGCCACTATGTTTTATTTTTTCATTTTCAATTGTATCTTTAACTTTTACTGCAATACTTAAGGCATTTTCTTGTGTAGAAACTGCATATACCATTCCAAACTCTTCACCACCAAGTCTAAATGAGTAATCTAAAGGTCTCTTTAAAGATTCTTTTAAAATTGAAGCCACTTTTTTGATAACTACATCACCTTCTTGATGACCGTAATTATCATTGTATTGTTTGAAATGATCTATATCTATTATTACAAATGCCAACAACTCTTTATTTCTTTTTGATACACTTATTTGATTTGGAAATACATTGTCAAATTCTCTTCTATTATTTAGCCCTGTTAGTCCATCTGTCTTGCTTAATTCCTCAAGTTCTTTTCTATCTGTGATATCTGTAAAGATATTAGAATACTCAGTAATCTCAAAGTCATCATCAAACTGTGGGTATATATCTGATTTTAACCAAATGATTTCATTGTAAATATTCGTAATTTTTATTTCACCATGCCAGTTCTTACCACTTTGTATTACCTGATATAGGTCATTTATATTATTTTTATCATAGTCTTTAAATAGCCAATTTGAAGGTGTCATTTTAAGTTCATCCAGTGACATGTGAAGTTGTCTTGATAAGGCATGACTTGCAGTTGTAATTTTTAAATTATCATCTAAACTTACACTCATAATATTTTGATCTAGTAAATGAAAGTGTTGTTTTGTGTCTCTATCTATTTTAGCAATATTTTTCATTAAAATATATAATATAATAAGTATAGAAATAACAATAGCAGTCAAAGTTAAAATAAAAAACAATAAAGATTCTTCTTTACTTTTGATTGCTTCTTCATTAAAGTATCTTGCTTTGTTTTGTGCATGTTTTACCAGTTTTACTACTTTTTTGTTTAGTATGAAGGCATAATTAGCCTGAGTGTCATTTAGTAAAGTAGATGCTTTAACTATTTTTTTATTTTTTATAAGCTGAATAATATTTTTTCGCAAAGGTTCCTGTTTTAAAAAATATTCATAACTATCAGTGATATCCATTTTATCCCCAAGATATCTTTCAAAGATAATATTAAATTGGTGATTTATTTCATTTGATAATATATTTAGATGTTGTGAATGCATTGTAATTTCATTATTTGTTGTTGATTTTACAATTTTTTGCATATGTACTTCCATCTCATTTATCTTAGATTGGATAGTTTTAGTTGCACTTGTAACAGTATAAGGATGGTCGTATAGTTTTTGAGAGATACTAGCAAGATAACTCATCTTGTTGATTGAATTTATTCCTAATATAATTAATAATAAAATAGTAATACTAAAGCTTAATAATACTTTATTTTTCATATTTATCTCCATTTGTGAGAGTAATTTTATCTAAAATAACTTTACTTTTATGTATATCTTCAATAATTTTCTTTTTTAATTTGTCAAAATCTTCAAATTTCTCATTATTTCTTATCTTTTCAACAAACTCTATTTTTATATTAGAGCTTATATTTTTGATGTTTTTGTTGAGTATATGAGTTTCTATTGCATATTTTTTATCAGTTGAAAGTCTATGCCCTATAAATGTAACACTTTTATATCTTTTATTATCCAAAACTGTAAAAGTTGCATAAATACCAGCTTGTGGAATAAGAAAATCATTGCATTTTATATTTATAGTTGCTACAAATTGTTTTGCCCCAATTCCTTGACCTCTTATATGTAAACCACTAATACTATATATCTTATCTAAAAAAAGGTTTGCTGACTTTATATCACCAGATGAAATGTATTCTCGTATTACTCTTGAATGTACAGCTATATAATTTTTTGAAAACTCATCTACAACTACAACTTCTCCATTAAAAATACTATTTAGGTCACTTATTCCATAGCTAGCATTAGTCCCAAATCTAAAATCAAAACCAATAACTATTTTTTTAAGCTTTGGATATTCTTCTTGTAAAAGGTCTAAAAATTCTTTTGCATTTAGGTGCTTAATATCTTCTAAAGGGTAGTAGTATAAAGGGTATGATGTATGAGATGCTCTATGTATTTTTGGTGTAAGATTTGCATATCCTGTTTCTATTACTACTATTGCACCATTTTTACCTAGGCATTTAAAAAGTTCTTTATGGGCAATATGCATTCCATCAAAGCCACCAATAGCTATGCTTGTAATATTATTTTTTAAAATAGAACAACTCCTCAATATTTCCTTCTTTACCTGCAACTTTACTTAGAGAACTATGTTCTAGTTTCCAATCAAGTTTAAAAGTTTGACTTATAAAATTATCTCTTTGTATTTTGATAGCTTTTGTATCTTGTACTACACCTGCTCTGTTTCTTTTTATTTCATTTCCAACTTCATATTGTGGTTTGTATAATATGATGATATTTTTTGAACTTAAACGATTTATATCTTCAAGTATATTTAATACAGATATAAAAGATACATCACAAGTAACTACATCAAAAGTACTATATGGTTCAAATTTTCTTATATCAGTATTTTCAAATACTTTTAATCTTTTATCATCTCTTATAGTTTCATGTAATTGATTTGAGCCAACATCAACACATGATACACTTTGAACATCATTTCTTAAAAGTATTTGAGTAAATCCACCTGTTGATGAACCTATATCTAAAGCAATTTTATCTTTTAGCTCAATATTGATTTCAAATAAAAAGTATTTTAGTTTATATGCAGCACGACTTACATAAAATTCATCTTGTAAAATCTCTATTTCCATAGTTTCTTGCACTTTAAATGATGCTTTTGTTATAATGTTTCCATCAATTTTTATCTTTTTGTCTTTGATTAGTTCTGCTGCTTTATTACGGCTTAGAACTTCTGGATGGGATTTTAAATATATATCTAGTCTTACTGGCTTATTCATAAAGGGAATTATAGTTGAAATTTGTTCAAGAAGAGTTTAGTTACACACTAGAAGTGAAAAAATCAAAGTTTATCACACATTTATGCCCATATAATAACTTCTCTAAAATGATGCAAAGACTAAAAGGAGAACATCCAAAAGCAAGACATTTTGTATATGCCTATAGGTACTTAAATGAATTTGACCAAATAGTAGAAAACTCAAGTGATGATGGTGAGCCAAAAGGTACAAGTGGAAGACCTAGCTTAAAAGTACTATCAGGAAATACTCTTGTAAACTCTGCAGTAATTATTGTAAGGTATTTTGGTGGTACTAGACTTGGTACTGGTGGGCTAGTAAGAGCATATAGTGAAGCTGTAAATTTAGTGATTAATGAAGCAAATTTTAAATCATATGAAAACTTAATCACAAAAGAACTTACAATTGAATATTCACAAGTTTCTAAAATAGAGTATAAATTAAATCAGTTAGAAATAAATATAATAAATAAAGACTTTTCAAATAAAGTAATATTTACTTTAGAAACCACACAAGACAAATTCCTGAAATTTTTAAAAATAAACTGTTAATTTTTATAATAATTTAACAAAATTGTTACAAAAAGGGGAACAAATATTACAGAAATATGACATATTTTCATTTATTGTATAAATTTTAATTTAATTTCAATTTAAAAAGATATTATTTGAGTAATTTAAAAATTAGGTGCAATAGTGATTCACAAAGATAAGTACAATATGTTGATAAAATCAAATAACTTCCATGATTTTTTAGATACATTATTTCAAAACTTTAAAAATGATTTTCAAGATTATAAATTAAAAAGTGGATTTATGTCATTTTTAGAAGAAACTAAAGTAAATGAAAGATTCTCAATAGTTTGTGCATTTGGAAGATTTATAGCTGATAATGGAGTATTTAATATTGGTGCTTCTGAGATAGATTCTCTAAGTATTGTTTACATAAAAAAAGATGGTATATTTATAAATAAAAAATATATTGATATTATCACTAAAAATGATCAAGATGTATTTGTATATATCGAGTTTGAAAATGAATTAAATCCTCAAGAACAAGAAATATTTAAACAAGCAATAAGTAAAATTAAAAATATTATTCTAGAACAAAACTGGAATATAGAGATGCAAAGTATTGTCAATAAAATAAAAATATTGGAGCCTTTAAGTAAAACAACACTTGATGTTTTAACTTTTAGTACTAAAAAAGAAAAAAAACATTCAGAGTTAATAGAACTTATTAAAAATGATGCAGGATTAGTAGCAACACTTTTAAAAGTTGTAAACTCTGCATTGTTTGGATTTAAAAATAGAGTTGAAAATCTTGATAGTTTAGTTACTTTACTTGGTGTTAACTTTACTATATCAATAGTTTTATCAAAAGGTATAGAAAATAGCTTGAAAATGGACTTTTCAGTTTACGAACAAACTGAAGAAAGTTTTACTGATATAACATATAGTAAAATAAACTTATTAAATATATGGCTTAGTAAAGTAGATATAGAACTAAAAAATAAACTTATGATACCAATAATACTTAGTGATATAGGTAAATATATAATTTCACATGAAATTGTATCTATGAATTTGAAAGATGATTTTATAAAAGAATGTCAAGATAAAAATATAGTTATTTATGATATTGAAGAAAAGTTTTGCAGTATAAATTCTAAAGATGCAACATCTTTACTTCTTAATCACTGGAAAATAAATGAAGATATAATTTTTGATATAAAAAATAGTAAAAAAATTGAAGTTATAAATGAGATATGTAATATACAAGGTAACTTTACAGAACAATCTATAAAAAATGGAATAAACAAAGCTAAACAATATGGTTTTGATATAGCTAAACTTGAAAGTTCTATAAATAAATTGAAAGAAAATATAGAACTTTAGAAAATACCAAAACTTTAATACTAATTTATATGTTTATATTTTCAATAATTAAATTAGTATAAAATCACTATATGAAAAATATAAAACTTACTACAAATTACTTAAAACTAAACGAGTTCTTCTACTCACAATCAAAAGCAGTACCACTTAAAAATCCAAAGTTAATATCATATAATGATAAATTATCAAAACAATTAAACATCAGTACAGATACTATAAATAGTGAAGAATTTACATCTTTTGTAAATGGAGAATATTTAGCAAATGGTTCAGAGCCTTTTGCTATGGCATACAGTGGACATCAGTTTGGCTACTTTGTGGATAACTTAGGCGATGGTAGAGCTTTGAATCTTGGTAAATTAGGTAAGTATAATTTACAACTAAAAGGTGCAGGGGTAACTAAGTATTCAAGAAATGGCGATGGTAGAGCAGTTCTTCGGTCTAGTATCAGAGAATATTTACTAAGTATTGCAATGGATGCACTTCATATACCAACGACAAAAGCACTTGCAATTATATCTTCTGATTCAAAAGCTTTTAGAGAAAAAACAGAATCTTGTGCAATTGTTATGAGAGCTTCTACATCTTGGATTAGATTTGGTACTTTTGAGAGAGCTTATGTAGATAAAGAAGATAATGTAGCAAAACTGAAAGAATTGGCAAATTATGTTATAGAAGAATCATATAGTGAACTTAAAAATGTAGGTAATAAATATGAAGAGATGTATTTTAAAATTGTTGATAGAACAATAGAAATGATAGCTTTATGGCAAAGTGTAGGTTTTATGCATGGTGTTATGAATACAGATAATATGAGTATAGAAGGTCTTACTATTGACTATGGTCCTTATGCAATGATGGAAGAATTTGATAAAGGTTTTACTTGTAATTTATCAGATTATGAGAATAGATATAGTTTTGATAATCAACCTTTTATAGCTCAATGGAACTTAAGCGTATTAGCTAAAGTTTTATCTCCTATTGCATCAGAAGATCTAATGAACAGCTACAACGATATGTTTATTGGAAAGTTTAAAAAGAAATATTTTTCTATTATGGCTTCAAAGTTAGGATTATATACTTATAACTTTAATAAAGATGGAAACTTAATAGCAAAATTATTTAATGCACTTCAAGAAGATAGTATTGATTATACTTCATTCTTCTACGGTTTAAGTAGTGATACTTTGGATGTTGAAGGTAGCAGTATAAATACTTGGCTTGAAGAATATTATAAAAGATTAGAGCAAGAAACAACTGAAAAAGCTTCTAGACTAGATTCTATGAAAAAAATAAATCCAAAATATATTTTAAGAAATTATATGATTCAAGATGCAATTGATAAGGCAGAAGATGGTGATTTTTCATTATTAAATGAGTTTGTAAAAATAGCTCATAATCCTTTTTCTGAACATAAAAAATTTGAAAAATATACTAAGGCAAATGAAACTTATGAAACAATGAAATGTAGCTGTTCTTCTTAAAAATTTATAAGATAAGTAAAAAAATACCTAATAATAAAATAAAAAATAAACTAGCATATTCAAATAGTTTTATAATAAATTGATTTGATGAAGCAGTAGTTCTTATCTTTGTACTTAAATAGGCAGTTATAAATATTATTAAACTCATTCCCATACTCATAAAAATAGCACTTAAAAACCCTACAAAATGAATACCTAAACTAAATGTAAATAAAAAAATTGTTATAGTTCCGGGACAAGGAACTATTCCTGCACTTAATATTATTCCAAGATCTGTACTTTTTGTACCACAACTATTACACGAACAAGAAGTAAAATTATGGCTTTGATGTTTATGAAGTTGGTTTTGTTTGTATTTTTTATATATTAAATACAATGCAATACTTATAATAATAATTGCACTTAATTTAGTAGCTATTTGTTCAATATTTGAAAATATATTTGAAAATAATATATTTAAAATATAGTAAATTATTAAAGTTAATATAAAAGCACTAAATGTATGAACAACTCCTATTAAAAGTGAAATATTAAAACCTTTTAAATAAGACTTATTTTCACTTAAAAAATATGCTGCAACTAAACTTTTTCCATGACCTGGACCAAGTGCATGTAAAATTCCATATAAAAAAGAAAATAATAGTAACCAAAAATAAGATATTAAAGAGTTTGTATTTTTTATATCTTTTAAAACTACTTCCATTTTTATTTTATACTCTTGTAAATATTCACTTAAAATAGATAGTAAAGTTTGTTCTTTTATTTCTTTAGGAATTTTTACTAAAAATTCTTTCTTTTGTTTAGTTTTTTTAATATAATTATAAAAATAAATATTTGCTTTTGCGGATTCTATTTTTATGATTTTTTCGTCTAAATAGTTTTTTATTATTACATCTTTTAAAATAAAATTAAAATTATATCCTTTATCGAAAAAACTTAAATACAGTCTTTTATCTTTTTGTAAAGTAATATCTAATGTAAAATCTATAGTGTAAAGTACAGAAGTTTTTTTAAAAATTATATTTGTTTTAACATTTAGTAGTTTTTTAATCATCTGTTTTCTGAACTTATCATCTTTATTAGTATACACAATATTAGTTAGATAATTTAATGGTTTCAAATATTTTTCTAAAGCTATTTTAATATTATTTTGTTCATTTTTCTCAAATTTATTATTTTCATTTTCATCGTAAATAGATATAGAAGTTATAAATTTTTCATCAAATTTCCATGTAATAATAAAGTTTGTTTTTTATCTAAAGAATTTATTATTGTATTTATATGTACATCAGGTATATCCAAAGAACACAAACTACGAGCATTTATACTGGAGTTTAAAAATAATAATAGGAATAATATTAAAAGGGGTTTTTTCACTTAAATTTTTCAATAAGTAAAAATATCATCAATGAAATAGCACTAACAATTATTATACTAGCTCCACTAGTTATATCAAAAGTATAAGATATATATAAACCAATTATTGTAAATATACTTGATAGAACTCCCGATAAAAACATCATAAAGCCAAGTGAATTTGACAGTTTTTCACCTATATAAATAGGAATTGTTAAAAGTGCAATTACAAGTATTAGTCCAACAACTTTAATAGCTATCACAACAGTAAGAGCAGATAAAACTAAAATAATAGTATAAAATAATTTAATATTTACACCTCTTAAACTTGCATATTGACTATCATAAGATACGGCTAATATTTCTCTATAAAACAGCGTTACAATAGATACTATAACAAAAAGTAAAATAGACATATATTGTATATCTTCATTACTAACTGCAAGAATAGAGCCAAATAAATAAGACATTAAATCTACATTATATCCAGGAGTTAAATCAACAAGTATAATTCCAATAGCCATACCAACAGCCCAAATAAGACCTATAAAAGTGTCTATTCTTTCCCTTTGATTTAAAGTAATAAATGCCATAAGTAAAGCTGCAAGTACTGCAAAGACTGAAGCTCCTAAAAATATAGGTAATCCAAAATAAACTGCCACCCCAATACCTCCATAAGAAGTATGTGCAATCCCACCTGCTAAAAAGACCATACGATTTACAACGATTAATGATCCTATGATTCCAGCAGTAAAACTAACTAACAATCCTGCTAATAATGCATTTTGCATAAATTGTAGTTCAAATACATCTAACATAAGCAAGTTCCTTTTGAACCTAAAAGTTGAAGCATCTCAACTTCACAAAAATGTTCATCATCTTTTTTTAATGTTTCTTTTGTATTTGATATATCATGAAAGGTAAGTGTTTTATTTATGTGTGCAACTTTTGAAGCATATTCAAGTATGACAGAAATATCGTGACTTATTACAACTATTGTAATTGTATTATTTAATTCTTTTAATAGTTCATAGATTTGTTTTTGACCATTTACATCTATACTAGCAGTTGGTTCATCTAGCATCAAAATATCAGGATGATTACATAAAGCTCTTGCAATCATAACTCTTTGTCTTTGACCCCCAGAAAGAGAGCCTATTTTTTTATTTGCAAATTCTTCCATACCTACTTGTTTAAGTGCATTTAAAGCACATGATGTTTCAAATTCGCTATAACCTATTTTAAAATATTTATGTAAGAAATTATTACTTTTATTTTCTTCTTCTTTATTTCTTATATGTCCCATTAAAACTACTTCAATTACTTTAATTGGGAAGTTAGTATTGATATTTGTATCTTGTGGAACATAACCAATTTTAGATAAGTTTTTTTTAATTTTTTCACCTAAAATTTTGATACTTCCATGTTGAATATCATTTATTCCAAGTATTGATTTTAAAAGTGTAGATTTGCCACCACCATTTGGACCAATAATGGCTAAGAAGTCTTTTTTATTTATTTGTAAATTTATATCTTCTAGTATTTGTTGTTTATCATAAGAAAAAGATAAATTTTTTATTTCTATTATTGACATTTATTTATTTGTAATTGCATTTGCTAGATTGATTAAATTTTGTGACCATTTTGGATTCAATGGACTTATTTTAATAACAGAAATATTTAATTCATTTGCAATTTGTTTTGCAATAGAATCAGAAAACTCAGGAGCTGTTAAAATTGCATTTACATTTTCTTCTTTTACTTCTTCTATTAAATAAGCAATTTGTTTTGGTTTTGGACTTTTACCTTCAACTTCTATTACCAATTGAATTAAGTTGTATTGTTTTGCAAAATATCCCCAAGCTGGATGAAAAACCATAAATTTAGCTTCTTTTTTTGTATCTTTTAAGATTTTCTTTATTTTTTTATCTGTTGCATTGATTTTTGATAAAAAATTTATGTAGTTTTGTTTGTAATAACTTTCATTTTTCTTATCATACATTACTAATGTATCTAAAATATTTTTGATTATAATTTTAACATTATTTGTACTTGTCCAGATATGTGGGTCTAAAGATATTTTTTCCTCATGCTGTTCATTTGCGTGTTCATCATGGTGATTAGAATCTTCACTTTCATGATGATGTTTAATAATTGGAGATTTTGTTATATTTTTTGCAAGATTAGCTATTTTCATAGTATTATTTTGATTTGTAAATTTTGGAAGCCAAATTTTTTCAAACTCTACACCAATAGCAAAGTAAATATCTGCTTTTGAAATATCTCTCATTTGTGATGGTTTTGGCTCATAAGTGTGAGGTGAGTTTCCTGGTTTTACCATAAGGCTTACATTGACTTTATCTCCTCCTATTGCTTTTACAAATGTTTTTTGAGGGAGAATACTAACTATAGTATTTACCTTAGCCATTAAATAATTTGACAATAAAATTGTAATTATTAATAATATTTTATTCATAATGTTCCTTTTGCGACTAAGTCGTAATATTTGAAATTATAAATCATATCAGCTTAATCGCAACTTAGTTGCATTTATGATTTTATTAATTATTTTAAGGTATAATATCAATTATAAGGATGACTATTGAAAGTTGAAAAATTATTAGAAAATAAAAGTATAAAACTAACAAAAGCAAGAAAAGCTTTATTGGAGATATTTTTATATGCAAATAAACCACTTAGTTATGAAGATATAAAAGATGACTTATCTATGGATAAAGCTACATTTTATAGAAATATAACAATATTTGAGGAAGAAAATTTAATTAGTTCATTTGAATCTAATAATAAAAAAAGATATTTTGAAATCCTAGAAAAATCAAATCATGCACACTTTATTTGCAATACTTGTAATGACATAGAATGTATCAAAGGACAACTTGCCTTAGGGCTTGATGGATATGATATTCAAAATGTCACTATTACGGGTGTTTGTAAACAGTGTCATATATAAAAGGCAAAAAATGAGTATAGAACAAGAACTAATGAATAGAGCAAATTCACAATGTGAACTATGTACAGCAACAAATGATTTAAGTGTTTATGAAGTACCTGCAGGTGATAATAGTGTAAATAGTAGTGTGCTTGTATGTGCTACATGTAAAGAACAACTAAATGATGATACAAAAATAGATGAATCTCATTGGCATTGTTTAAATGATACTATGTGGAGTGAATTAGATGCTATTAAAGTTGTCTCTTATCATATGATGCATAAGCTATATAAACAAGACTTAATTGATATGATGTATTTTGAAGACGATGTTAAAGTATGGGCTGACAAAGGACTTCCAGAAGAAGCTGATGAAGATGCTTTAGTATATAGAGATTCAAATGGTGTGATTATAAATGCTGGAGATACAGTAGTTGTAAATAAAGATTTACCAGTAAAAGGTGCAGGTTTTGTTGCTAAGCAGGGAACTGCTGTAAGAAATATATCTTTAGTGCCAAATGATAATACTCACATAGAAGGTAGAGTAAATGGTGTTAAGATACAGTTAAAAACTTGTTTTCTTAAAAAGATGTAGATAGCTTATACGCTATCTATGTCTAGCGCTACCAGCATTTCCTTGCTTTCTAGCATCACCTCTTGAAACATCACCTCTTGATCTACCTCTTTGGTTAGAGTTTCTATTTCTTTGGCTTGATGAATTATCACCTGAACCTCTTGGGTTTCTTCCTCTTTGACTTTGACCACCTCTTTTTTGACCACCACCACGACCATTTTGTATTGGTTCAGCTTTTATTGAAGGGTCTACATCAAAACCATCAAGAGCTATAACTTTGATATCTTTCTTGATTAGTTTTTCAATATTTTTTAATAAGTCATGTTCATCTACACAAACTAAAGATAAAGCTTCACCTTCATTTCCTGCTCTTCCTGTTCTTCCTATTCTATGCACATAATCTTCTGGTACATTTGGAAGTTCAAAATTTATTACGTGAGGAAGTTGGTCTATATCAATACCTCTTGCAGCAATATCAGTTGCCACAAGTACTCTAATACTTCCATCTTTAAAGTCTGCAAGTGCTTTTGTTCTTGCACCTTGAGATTTATTTCCATGAATTGCAGCTGCTCCTATACCATCAAACTCTAGTTTTTTAGTAAGTTTATTTGCTATATGTTTAGTTCTTGTAAATACTAAAACTTGTGTCCAGTTATTTGAACCAATGATATGAGATAATAACTCAGGTTTTTTGCCTTTATCTACAAAATGTACTGTTTGAGATACCATTTCAGAAGATGTATTTCTTCTTGCTACTTCTATTAAAGTAGGGTGGTCTAGTAAGTTATCTGCAAGTATTTTTATCTCTTTAGAAAATGTTGCAGAAAAAAGTAAAGATTGTTTTGTTTTAGGAAGTAGTTTTAATATTTTTTTAATATCATGAACAAATCCCATATCAAGCATACGATCTGCTTCATCCAGAACAAACATCTCAATACAAGAAAGGTCTAAAAAACCTTGAGAAATAATGTCTAAAAGTCTACCTGGAGTTGCTACAATTATATCAACACCTTTTTTAATTTTTGCTATTTGTGGATTGATTCCAACTCCACCAAAAATAACTGTTGATTTTAAAGGAAGATATTTTCCATAAGTTTCAATACTCTCTTCAACTTGAGCTGCAAGTTCTCTTGTAGGAGTTAAAACTAAAGATCTAATTTGATACTTTTTTAAATCAGGTTTATTTTGCATAAGTAGTTCTAGCATAGGAAGTGTAAATCCAGCAGTTTTACCTGTACCAGTTTGAGCACCTGCAAGTACATCTTTTTTATCTAATACTATAGGTATCGCTTGTGCTTGAATTGGAGTAGGATTTGTATATCCTTGCTCTTCTATTGCTTTTAATATTGGATTACTTAAGCCTAGGTTTGTAAATGACATTGAAGTCCTTTTGTAATTTTTTTGCAATTGTATCATAATAATTATTTGTTCAAATAAAATAAGAATTAAATTAATCTTTAGATAGTATATTATAAAAATAATATATTGTATTAAAAGGAATTAAATATGGAAATGCAAACTTGGCTTATATATTTACTGTTTGCAATAATTATTACATCATCTCCCGGACCAGCTATACTTTTTATAATGTCAAATGCATCTATACATGGATTTAATAAATTAGTTTTTATCGCACTTGGTAATATAGTAGGATTATTATGCCTTGGAATTATTGCAGTTAGTGGACTTGGTGCTATTTTACAAGTATCTGAGTATGTATTTACAATTATAAAATATATTGGGGCAATGTATCTTATCTATCTAGGTATTAAACTAATACTACAAAAAAATCAAAAATTTAATGCTCTAAATAATAAAAATCAAGATACAAATATAACATCAACAAAATTATTTTTCCAAGCTTTTGCGGTTGCTGTTAGTAATCCAAAAGCAATTGTATTCTTAACTGCATTATTTCCTCAGTTTGTAAATATACAAGAATCTCTTATTCCTCAATTTTCTGCTTTAATAGCTACTTTGATGTTCTTTTCATTTTTCTTTTTAATGACATATGCACTAATGGTTCATAAAGCAAAGTATTGGTTATCAAAACCAAGTAGAATATCTCTTGTAAATAAAATCAGTGGAAGTATATTTATAGGTTTTGGCGCATTACTAGCTACATCTTCAAATAAGTAATAAGTATGATAAATTTTTCTTTTACACTTTCTTATTTTGAAATATATATTATAGTTATATCTTGTTTTTCATTTGTATATTATTCTTATGATAAATTACAATCATTTAAAAAAGGTAAATATATAAACAGAGTGTCAGAGATAAATTTACTATTTTCATCTTTTATTGGTGGAAGTATTGGTTCTATTTTTGCTATGATTATATTTAGACATAAAATTAAAAAATACTCTTTTGTTTTAAAATTTGTTTTGATACTTTGTATGCAATTTATTTTATATAATATAGTAAGGAATATGTAGTGACATTATTTATAGATGGAGATGCTTTTCCAAAACTACTAAAACCAATAGTTTTAAGAGCAATAGAAAAACAACAAATCAATACAATAGTAATAGCAAATAAAAAAATAGATATTGGTAAATCTTCTTTTATAAAATATATAATTGTAGATGCAGGTGCCGATGAAGCTGATAATCATATAGTAGAACAAGTAAAAGAAAATGACTTAGTAATAACAGCAGATATTCCACTAGCAGATAGAGTGATAAGTAAAAATGCTTATGCAATAGATCATAGAGGAGAATTATATACTGTAAACAATATCAAGCAGTATCTAGCTTATAGGGATTTGATGCAAAATATCAGAGATAGTGGTGAGATGACTAAAGGTCCCAAGGCTTTTGGACAAAAAGATTCACAGAGTTTTGCGAATCAATTTAATAAATTTTTGCAAGCACACTTAAGTTAGTTGCTCAATAATAACTCCGTTGTCTTTTATAAATTTAGATATGATATCTGAATTTGTATGCTCGTACGCTTTTGCATAAACTATTCTTTTTATTCCACTTGCAATAATATTTTTACTACAGTCACTACACGGTTCAAGGGTTACATATATAGTCGCTCCATTTATACTTATACCTTCTCGTGCTGCCCAAATAAGTGCATTCATTTCTGCATGAATTTCATATGTTTTACTCCACTCATGGTGTTCTTTTGTATATTCATTATTCCAGTGGTCACAACAGTTTGTATGACCTGCGGGAGTTCCATTGTATCCAGTGCTAAGAATTCTTCCATCTTTTACTATTACTGCACCTACTTGCTTTGATACACATTTACTTGCGCTTGCTAGTTCTTTTGCTATATTTATGAAGTTTTGATCACTTAACATATTATTTCCTTAATTTGTAAAATATCTAATAGATGCAAATCCATAACAATTTGTATCTTTGATTTGTTCTATTTGTTCTATGGCAACTATTCCACCTAAAGCTAGTATATTTGTATTATAGCTCTTTACTATCTCTTTTAGCTTATCTATCCCTTTTGGTTCACCTTTGTTTGGTGTATCAAATATAGGAGAATATGTTATGAAATCTACATTTAAATCTATTGCTTTTTGTATCTCTTCTTTTGTGTGACAAGATATGATTGTTTTTAGATTTAAAATTTTTGCTTCTTGTATTTTATCAAACTGTAAAGATGTTAGATGTACGCCGGATACTTTTAATTTATGTGCTATGTTTATATTTTGATTTATAAATATTTCTTTAATATTATTTTCTCTACAAATCTCTACAAATATATTTGCTAACACTTCAAAGTTTGAAGATACTTTATCTCTAAAACATATCATATCAACTTGATGATTATCTAAGCTTGTTTGTAAGTTTCGTTTGAATTTTACTATATCATTAGTATAGTATCTAGGGTCAGTGATAAGATATGATTTCATAATTTTTAGACATAAAAAAAGGCTTCAAAATAGAAGCCTTTTTTATATTACATTAATCTGTTAAGATTAATGCTCCTCCTCAGCCATCATTACTGATCCAGCAATATAAACATAAGTAAGTATCATAAAGATAAATGCTTGTAATATACCAAATGCAAATAAGAAACCAAAACCAGGTAATGGTGCAATCCAAGGTACTAACATAAGAAGTACCATTAAGAACATATCATCACCTTTGATTGAACCAAAAAGTCTGAATGCTAAAGATACAATTCTTGAAATATGTGAAATAACTTCAATAGGGAACATTAAAGGAGCAAGCGCAGGAACTGGTCCCATCATATGTCCAAGATACTTAGCAGCACCATTTTCTTTAAATCCAACATAGTTATAGTAAGTAAATACCACAATAGCTAATGCTAAAGTAAAGTTAATATTTCCAGTAATAGATTCAAATCCTGGAATAATACCCATCATATTTGCAACAAATATAAATAAACCAAGAGTTGCAATTAGCGGTAAATATGTTCTTGCATTTTTTTCACCCATTGAATCAACACCAATAGAAACAACACCTTGTAAGTATGTCTCCATAATATTTTGAGTTCCTGTTGGTACTAGTTGTATCTTTCTTATTGCCATTTTTGCAATGATAAATACAATAATTGTAGTTAGCGCTAAGTGTGATAATATAATCCACTCTTGACCGTGACCACCAAGTTCTCCTAAGAATGTAAATAATCTAGCTTCCATTTATCGTCCTTCTATATATTTCTTTTTGAAATTTAATTTCGCAAGTATATTCTAAATTTCCTAAAATACTGATAAAACAAAAACTTAAATCTTACCTTTGCCAAAATTTAAATTTGAAGTGCAATTTTTAAAAATTTAAAAATAAAAATTGTAAATTTGGATTTGAAGAGGTTAAATGTTAAAATCTTTGGCTTAATGAAACTATCGGGGGGTTTAAAAACTTCACTAAACTTAGGTACTATATAAGGA
>DQSS01000198.1 GCA_015663165.1 Arcobacter sp.
AATACTTGTAATATAAAAAAATATGATGTATATTTTAGATTATTTTTATCATTTATATTACTAATTATAGCTGTATTTATGCAGTATTATTCATTGATGATATTCTCTACTATACTTGCTTATACTGCACTAAAAAAGCATTGTTGGATTTATTCATTTTTTAAAATAAATGAAAAGTATTCAGCTGAAAATTATTATATGGCACACCTTCCAAAATATAATCCATCGGCTGTATTTATGTTTGATAGAGATGGTGAAATAAAATTTGAAAATAAAAATGCAATAGATAATTTTTCTCATATTAAAAACTTTAAAGATTTTAATTTTATGGATTTAAGTGAAATTATTCAAACAGAACTTAATGATATATTTTATTATGATTATAAAGAATTTTCATATCAGTTTGATGTAGTTGGTGTAAAAGATATAAAATCTGTTTTAGTTTATGCTACGGATATCACTGAAATTATGGATTTAAATGAAGAAATTGAAAAAACCCAAAAAGAAATCATTTATACTATGGGTGAAATTGGAGAAACAAGAAGTAGAGAAACTGGAAACCATGTAAAGAGAGTTGCTGAGTACTCTGAACTTTTAGCTCTTTTATATGGATTGAATAAGCAAGAAGCATCAAAACTTAAGATGGCAAGTCCAATGCATGATATAGGAAAAGTTGGTATTCCTGATGCTATTTTAAATAAGCCTGGTCGTCATACTGTTGATGAATTTAAAGTTATGCAAACTCATTCTATTCTTGGTTATGAAATGTTAAAAGGGTCAGATAGACCTATAATAAAAGCAGCAGCAATAGTTGCACTTGAACATCATGAAAAATATGATGGTAGTGGTTATCCAAATGGTACGGCTGGAGAAGACATACACATATATGGAAGAATAACTGCAATTGCCGATGTATTTGATGCTTTAGGAAGTAAAAGGGTTTATAAAGAGGCTTGGGACTTAAATAGAATACTTGATTTATTTAAAGAAGAAAAAGGAAAACAATTTGATCCTAAACTTGTAGATTTATTTTTAGATAATTTAGATAAATTTTTAAGTATTAAAGATAGATATAAAGATATTTAAGTACTATTTTGATAGTATTAGCGAAAATTTATAGATAAATAAAAAGAGAATTAATGGATAAAATACTACAAGAAAATGCATCATTAAGTGAAGTTGTTGAAGACTGTTTGCCTTTGGCAAAACTACTAGAAGAATCTTCAAGCTTCCCTTCTAAACTAGAAGAGATGTTTTTACTACAAAAAGAATTAAATGACAATACAAATGGTTCAAATTGGGAATTGGGTGTAAATAAGTTTGGCAAAGAAATAAATTGGCTTAGATGTATCCATATGGAAGTTGCAGAGCTTATAGAATCAGCTCCTTGGAAGCATTGGAAAAATATATCTGCTGATGCTGACTTAGAAAATATACATATTGAGTTAGTAGATATTTGGCATTTTCTAATGTCTTATATTTTACAAGAAACAAATGTACCAAAAGCTGTATCTTTAGTAAATACACATTGCATATATGAAGCTTGTGATATAAATAATGTAGATATAAAATCTCTTATAGTAGAAAGTGAAAAACTTTCTTATATTGCTTTAGCAATACAAACAAATAATATGCCAGCATTTTCAGGAGTTGAAAGATTTATAGAACAATTTTTCAGAACTTGTAAGATTGCAGGACTTAGCTTCTCTGAACTTCAAAAAGTATATATTGGAAAAAACTGTTTAAATAAATTTAGACAAGACAATGGATATAAAGAAGGAACATATATAAAAGTATGGAATGGTAGTGAAGATAATGTTGCTATGCTTAAAGCTTTAGAAGAGTGTGAGAATATTACATTTAATGAGGTTTATAATAAGCTTGATGAGATTTATTCAAAACTATAAAAAATCTTTATATTTAAGAAAAATTAAGCTCGATTTTTAAGTTGAGCTTTTTTATTGTTGGATATATTTGGGCTTTCGTTTAAATGCAAATACTAAAGATACTTATTCAGAACATCTACTAAAAATATCATCTAAATAATCAGAAGTTTCTTCTGTCCTATTTTCTTTTTTATATTTCATCATATCTCTCATCTCAATTAACTCATCAATCTCAAAATAATCAATATACTTAATATTTATCTCTACTTTATGCTCACTATTATCAATAAGCAGTTTAATCTCATCTATTAGTTCTTGTTTTGTTTGTAAGTGTTCTTTTTCCATACTATGTAAACTTCTTTAATATATCTTCAATATAAAGTTGCATTTTTGGATCTCCAAAATCTTTTGTAGCATTTATACAACAGCCACAAGCAGTTCCTGCATCTGTTATATCTTTTACATCTTCTACAGTTTTCGCATTTTTTTCTTTTATAGCATGTATAATTTCACCCAAAGTTACATTTTTACACTCACATACTTTATATGAATAGTTAAATTTAGCCATTATTTTCTGCTCTTTTTAATAAGCTCATAAGCTTCATTTATCTCTTGTAGTTTTGTAGTTGCTTCATCTATCATAGATTGTTCTACCCCTTGACCTGTAACAATATCTGGGTGGTATTTTTTAACTAAAGATCTATATACTTTTTTAATCTCTCCATCACTTGCACTTGAAGTGACATCTAAAATCTTATATGCATTTTCTAAGTTCATTTGTGTTGATGCTTGTTTTGAAGCGTAGTATTCTTTAAATTGATTGATTATTGCATTTAAATCATTTTGCTTAATCTTTAAAGCATTTGCAATATCTTCTATTATCATGCGTTCTGTATCACTAAAGTCACCATCTATAAACGCAAGGTTAAGCAAGTATTCCATAACTTTAACTCTTTTAGCATAGTCATTAGATGTAAGTTTATAGTAGTTGTTTGATATTTCTACAGTATTATCGAACGATTCTTTTTGTTGTGAATATATTTTTTTTAATTCTTCTCTCATCTCTTCATTGTTTACAAAAACTAAAGATATATCAGTAAATGTATGACTTAGTAGTTCGGCTTCAAGTTCACATATATGTCCATCTGCTTTTGCAACTTTTGCCATCATAGCTATAAGAAGTCCTGCTTCATGGTCTATAAGCTTGCCTTTTAGCTTTTGTTTCACATTTACATTGATATGTTGATAATCACTTGCCTTATAATCTTTGTTTATCAGATAAAAGATAACTACAACTGCAATAAATATAATAATTTCCATTTAATATTTCCTTTGATTTACTTGATAAGGATTTTAGCAAAAATTAGGTAAAATCTCCCAATAATAATGAATAAATAAAAAAGGTAATTTATGTTTGGAATGGGTTTTATGGAGATTTTTTTTGTTATGATAGTTGCAGTTATTGCACTTGGACCAGAAAAACTACCAACAGCAGCCGTAGATATGGCAAAAATGTTTAAAAAATTAAAAGGTGGCATCGATGATGCTAAGTCTACATTGGATAGTGAATTAAATATGGCTGGACTAAAAGATGAAGCAGAAAGAATTAAATCTTCTGTTAATATTAATAGATTAGCATCTTTAGAGCTTGATGATATTATGAATGATGACAAGCCTAAAAAGAAAAAAGAAAAAGTAGATAAAGCTTAATGTTTGAAAGTATAAAACCTCATATTGCTGATCTAAGAAAAAGGCTGATGATATCATCTGCTTTTTTACTTGTTGCATTTTTCGCATGTTTTTATGTATATGAACCAATTTTAAATTGGATGATGATACCTATTGAAGCTGTACTTCCTGAAGGTTCTAAGATGGTTGCTATTGAAGTACAAGAGACATTCTTCACAGCTTTAAAAGTTGCATTTTTTGCAGCATTCCTTGTGTCTCTTCCTGTAATATTTTGGCAAATGTGGTTATTTATGTCGCCTGGTCTTTATGCAAATGAAAAGAAAATAATATTACCTTTTGTATTTTCTGCTACGTTTATGTTTTTACTTGGTGGTTCTTTTGCCTACTATATAGTTGTACCATTTGGATTTGAATTCTTAGTTACTTTTGGTTCTCAAGTAGTTTCAGTAATGCCTAGTATTGGTAAATATGTAAGTTTTTTTACTAAACTAGTATTTGGTTTTGGTGCTGCGTTTGAGCTTCCTGTTATTACATTTTTCTTTGCTATTATTGGTGTAGTAAATGACCAAATGATGAAAGACTTCTTTAAGTATGCAATTGTACTTATCTTTGTAATGTCAGCGCTTCTTACGCCACCAGATGTTATCACACAGTTCTTAATGGCTGGACCTTTAGTATTTTTATATGGTGTATCAATATACATAGCAAAAATATTCAATCCAGCACAAAAACAAGAAGATGATGAAGAGGATGACTAAGATAAACTTAGACCCTCTCAAAACTTCAAGCTATGATTATTCTTTACCTAAAGAGCAAATAGCTACATACCCAGTAACTCCCGCAAGTGATGCTAAACTTTTAGTTTATAATAAAACTACAAAAGAAATTATCCATACTACATACAATAATCTTTTAGATTATATTCCCAAAAATACAAATATCTTTTTTAATGATACTAAAGTTATAAAAGCAAGAATATTTGGAAGAAAACATACAGGCGGAAAAGTAGAATTACTTTTTAATAAACCACATATAAATGATACTTTTATGGTGTATATAAGAGGTAAAGTACGTGTAGGATATGAACTATCTTTTGATAATAACTTAAATGTCAAGATTGAAGAACTTTATGCTGATGGTATAAGAATAGTATCTTTTTATCAAGATGGTAAAAAACTAAATTTCTTAGAAGTTGTAGAGTTACTAAATGAAATAGGGCATATACCTTTACCACATTATCTAGAAAGAGAAGATGAAAAAAGTGATGATATTAACTATCAAACTTTATTTGCTAAAAACTATGGAGCAGTTGCTGCACCTACTGCTTCTTTGCATTTTACACCTGAGTTACTAAATCAATTAAAAGAAGAATTTAATACATACTATTTAACTTTACATGTAGGAGCAGGTACATTTAAACCTGTAGAGTGTGAAGATATTTTAGATCATCCTATGCATAGTGAGTTTTATAATATTCCAGAAGTTTCAAAAGAAATTCTAAACGAGCAATCGAAAATTCTAGCAGTTGGAACAACTGTAACTAGAACTATAGAATACTATAATGATACAAAACAAAATAATGGAGAAGCAAATTTATTTTTAAATCCATCAAATAAACCAAAGAAAGTTGATTATTTATTGACAAACTTTCACTTGCCAAAATCTACACTTATTATGCTTGTAGCATCTTTTGTAGGTCTTAAAGAGACTCTTAGAATATATGATATTGCGGTAAAAGAAAAGTATAGATTTTTTTCTTATGGTGATGGGATGATTATAATTTAGATTTTTAGTTGAATTATGAAGTATTTTATGATTTAAAATACTTCAATTTATAAAAGCGAAATGCTTTTATAAATTATACGTGATAATTTGGTGCTTCATTTGTAATAGTTACATCATGTACATGAGACTCTTTTAGTCCTGCACTTGTAATTTCTACAAATTCTGCTGTTCTTTGGAAAGTTTCCATATCTTTACTACCAAGATATCCCATAGAAGATCTTAACCCACCAATAAACTGATGAATAATCTCTTTCATGAAACCTTTATAAGGAACCATTCCTTCAATACCTTCAGGTACAAGCTTATCAGCAGCCGTTCCTTCTTGGAAATATCTATCAGTACTACCTTTAGTCATAGCTCCAATTGAACCCATACCTCTGTATGATTTAAACTTTCTACCATGAGACAGGATAACTTCACCTGGAGATTCTTCAGTACCTGCAAGTGCAGATCCCATCATAACACAACCAGCACCAACAGCAAGAGCTTTAGCAACATCACCAGAATACTTAATACCACCATCAGCAATAATAGGAACTCCATGTTTTGCACCAGTAGCAGCACACTCATCAATAGCAGAAATCTGAGGAACACCTACACCTGCAACGATTCTAGTAGTACAAATACTACCAGGACCAATTCCAACTTTAACCGCATCTGCTCCACATTTGATTAATTCTTCAGTAGCTTCAGATGTTGCAACATTTCCAGCAATTACTTGAATATCAAGTTCTTGTTTGATTTGTTTAACTGTATCTAAAATACCTTTTGAGTGACCATGAGCTGAATCTAGTACAAGAACATCACAACCAGCATCAACTAAAGCTTTAGCTCTTTGTAATTGGCCAACACCAATAGCCGCACCTACAAGTAATCTACCCTGACTATCTTTTGCAGCATTTGGATATTCAACTACTTTATTTATATCTTTAATTGTAATAAGACCTTTTAGTTTACCATCACTATCAATAATAGGTAATTTTTCAATCTTATTTTTATGCATCTCAACAGAAGCTTCTTCAAGTGTAGTACCCTCAACACCTGTAATTAAAGGCATTTTAGTCATAACATCACTAGCAAGTTGAGAAAAGTCTGTAACAAATCTCATATCTCTGTTTGTTAATATTCCTAAAAGTAAATTATCTTTATCAACAACTGGTACACCAGATATTTTATATTCACTCATTAAGTTTTCAGCATCTTGTAAAGTTTGAGTAGGGCTTACTGAAATAGGATCAGTAATCATACCACTTGTACTTCTTTTTACTTTTAAAACTTGAGCAGCTTGAGTTGCTTCATCCATATTTTTATGAATGATACCAATTCCACCAAGTCTTGCCATAGCAATTGCTGCTTGGTATTCAGTAACTGTATCCATAGCTGCAGATACAAATGGAATATTTAATGTAATTTCTTTAGTTAATTTTGATGTCAATGAAACATCTCTTGGAAGTACTTCACTTCTTGCTGGTACTAATAATACATCTTCAAATGTTAAAGCTCTTTTTCTAATTCTCATTTTATATTCCTATTTTTTATAATTTACTGATTGTTCAAGGCTTAATGCCCCATCAAATAATGTTTTTTCATCGTATGCTTTACCTATAAGTTGTAATCCAATAGGCATATTATCTTTATCTTTTCCTATAGGTACAGATATAGCAGGAAGCCCAGCTAAGTTTACAGATATAGTATAAATATCACTTAAATACATTTCTAAAGAAGTTTCAAAAGCTCCAAATTCTGGCGCAGTTGTTGGTGCAATTGGAGAAAGGATTAAATCTGCTTCTTCAAATATAGCATCAAACTCATCTTTTATTAACTGTCTCACCTTTTGAGCTTTGATATAGTAAGCATCGTAGTATCCAGAACTAAGTACAAAAGAACCTAACATAATTCTTTTTTGCACTTCTTCTCCAAATCCTTGAGATTTTGTTTTTAAGTATGTATCTTTAAGATTCTTTGCATCAACTCTATTTCCATATCTTATACCATCGTATCTACTTAAGTTTGCACTAGCTTCTGCTGTTGCAATTACATAGTAAGATGAAACATGTTTTTTTGTATCCATCATATCTTTATGGATTATTGTATGACCAGCTTCTTTTAGCTTTTCAATTGTATTAGCATACGCTTTTTTTGTACAATCATCTGCTTCAGCTATATAGTTATCAATAACAGCAATTGTAAGTTTTTTACTTCCATCAATAGATGGTGCAATAGCTGTATAGTCAATATTTGCAGATGTTGAATCTTTTTCATCATGTCCAGAAATAATATCATATAAAATAGCAGCATCTTCAACATTTTGAGTTATTGGACCACATTGGTCTAAAGATGAAGAATAAGCGATAATACCGTATCTTGATACTCTTCCATAAGTTGGTTTCATACCAACAACACCACAGTAAGCAGCAGGTTGCCTAATACTTCCACCAGTATCAGTACCAAGTGCTGCAATAGCTTGACCAGCAGCAACAGCAGCAGCAGATCCTCCAGAACTTCCACCTGGAACTTTTGAGTTATCTACTGGATTTAAAGTCTTTCCATAACATGAACTTTCAGTTGAGCTTCCCATAGCAAATTCATCCATATTTGTATGACCAAATGCTCCAAGTCCAGCTTTGTGCATATTTTCAATAACAGTTGCGTTGTATACTGAAGTATAACCTTTTAGGATATTACTACATGCAGTTGTTTCCCATCCAATTACATTGATATTTGCTTTTACAGCAATTGGAATAGATCCATCTTGTGAAAGTTTTAAGTTGTTATTTGTAAATTGGGCAACATAACAACCTATGTGCTTATCTTGTTTGATTGTATTTACTAAGTCTTCTTGTAAGCTTGATATTTCATTAGCTTTTAAAGCGAGTGCTTCTTTAAGTGTAATCAATTTTGTACCTCTAAAAATTATTTGTATTAAGGATGATTGTAGCTAATTTAGACTTAAAATATGGTATGATAAAAGTATGAATAAATTATTAATAATATTTCTTGTGTTTAACTTCATAAATGCAGATGAAATCAGTCAATCACTAGTAAAAAACAATGATGAAAATTCTTTTATTACAGAGTATGAATATGGAAAAATGTTATGGAAAAATCCAAGAGGAGTATCTTGTGTAAAATGTCATGCAAAAGATGCAAAAGGTAAGTTTATCTCAAAATTTACACATGTTACAAGAAAAAATACTTATAATTGCTTTGTAAAATCTAATGATATTACAGATATATCAAGAGAAGATTTTATAAGGAAACTTGACCCTAGTGTTAAAAAGAAAAGAATAAAGTTTGAAAAGCATCAAGTATGTGAAAAGCTTATATATGGAAATACTATGCCAAAATATTTTCTAACAAAAAACGAGATGAATTCAATATATTACTATATCACGCACATAAAAGATAATGATGAATAACTCATATTTAATGTTAGCTGGTGATAAGCAGAAACATCTTGATAAATTAGATTCTTTAAAATGTGATATCGCTATAGTAAACTTAGAAGACGGTGTTTACGATAAAGATATGGCCAGAAACCTTGTATATAAAAATTTAAAAACTAAAGACAATAAAAATATTGTAGTAAGAGTAAACGACTTAGATACTTGTGCAAAAAAAGATATAAGACTGATAAATAAAATTAAACCAAAAGCAATAAGAATTGCTAAAATAAAAACCATAGAAGATGTTAAAATAGCACTAGAGCTAATTGATGATGATATTGAAGTTCATTTATCTATTGAAACAAAAGAGGCCTTACATAATCTTGAACTTTTGAAAATCAATCCAAGAGTAACTACAGTATATCTTGGTATCTTAGATATGTTAGAGTCTTTAGGCTTGCCACAAAACTTAGTTCAGTTAAACAATCCTACAATAGACTATATTTTAAGTAGATTTCTTATATCAAGTAAAATAGCTGGTTTTGAAGCAGTATCATTTGTATATCAAGACTATAAAAATATTGAAGAATTTACATCTTGGTGTAAAAAAGAAAAAAGTTTAGGTTTTATATCTAAAGTTTGTATTAGCCCAACTCAAGTAGATATAGTAAACAATATTCATATTACAGATGAAATAGAACTGCAAAAAGCAAACTATATTATAAAAGTTTTTGAACAAAATAAAGAAAATAAAAATACAGCTATAGCTGATGAACTTTATGGATTTATAGATGAACCAATATACAAAGATGCCTTACTTTTTCTAAAAAACAATTGATAAATTTAAAATCAGCATATTTTAGGTATAATCACAAAATATTATAAATAAGAAGATTTTAGGACTAAAATTATATGAACATAGAAGTTTCAAATATTGCTAACTTACCAACTGTACATGGTGAGTTTCTAATACAATCATTTAAAGAAGGTGTCAAAGAACATCTTGTAATCATGACAAAAGAATATGGTGCTATACCAAATACTAGAATACACTCAGAGTGTTTAACTGGTGATGCTATTGGTAGCATAAAATGTGATTGTCAAGCTCAGCTTAACTATTCACTTAAATATATCAATGAACACTCAGGTATGGTTATATACTTAAGACAAGAGGGTAGAAATATCGGTTTGCTAAACAAAGTAAATGCTTATGCCTTACAAGATAGTGGTTTTGATACAGTTGAAGCAAATCACCAATTAGGTTTTGCTTCAGATGAAAGAACATACGATATTGTTGATTTTATACACGAATATTACAACATAACTAAAATAAATCTTATCACTAACAATCCAGATAAACTATCTAAACTTAAAGTTGAAATTGTAAATAGACTTTCTGTGAGTGTTGGTATAACAGATGAAAATACAGAATACTTAAAAGTAAAAAAAGAAAAATTGGGGCATTTGATATAAATATGAAAAATGAACAATTAAAAATTGAATTAGAAAAAATAAATCTTTCTTTTGATAATCTATTTTATGAAAGATGTGATACTTATATAGCTTTACTTCAAGAGTGGGGTGCAGTACATAACTTTACTTCCTCAAAAGCTTTAAGAACACCAGATATTATTGCAAATATAGTAGATAGTGTATATCCATTAAAGTTTATAAATAGTTTTGATTCTTTAGCAGATGTTGGAACTGGAGCAGGGTACCCTGGTATGCTTTTAGCTATTGCAAGACCTGATATAAAAGTATCTCTTATTGAACCAAAAGCAAAAAGAGTTGCATTTTTAAATTTTATAAAAGGTTCATTGAAACTAAAAAATGTAGAAGTTTTACATAAAAAAGTACAAGATATAACACCTACATCTTATGATATCATAACATCAAGAGCTGTAACAAACACATCTTTACTTTTAAGTTTAAGCCAAAATATTTCATGCAAAAATACAGAATTTTTATTTTACAAGGGCAGCCTTTGTGAAGATGAGATAAAAGATGCAAAGATAAAAGAATATGAAGTTATAAGTGTTGGTGAACATAGAAACTTCTTGTATATAAAAAGAAAAGGATTATTTGAATGATTTTTAAACTAATGGCATTATTAGCCATAATATTTTTAGTGTATCTAGTATTTTTCAAAAGAAATAGAGAAAGAGATATAAAAAAGAAAAAAGACCATGATGTTATTGACAATATGGATGCGTGTCCAACATGTAAGACTTTTATAGCAAAAGATGACGCTATTTTAAGCAATGGAAAATACTATTGCTCTACTGAGTGTTTAGGAAAATAATGATTATTCTTGGAAGTGCTCATATAGCGTATGAAAGTATTGCCATAATCTCATGCGTAGATGATATAAGCAATACAAAAGCAAATCAACTACTTGCTTTTAAATATAATATAAATATATTAGAGTATTGTGCTAAAAATGAACTATCTTCTATAGTAGTTATAAAAGATATAAAAGAAGCTATATTTTGTAATAGCTTAAATAGCTCATATATAGTTTGTAAAGCTGATATTTCAAAAGATATTCAAGATATTGCAGAGAATTATATGTTTGATTCTAAGGTATTAGAAGTAATAAATAGCGATGAACATATAAATGAAATAGCACCAAAAGGTATAGATGGTGTTATATACGATAAATTATTAAAGGGAATTTTATGGGAACAGTAATAGACACTATTGTTGTAATATTATTTGTAGTTTTACTTACATTTGTATTAGCGGGATTTAATAGACAAATGGTTGAAAAAAACAAAGAAGCAGCAAGAAAAGCAGAAGAGAGAATGAAAAAAATGAATGAAAAGAAAGAAGAAAATACAGATGATTAAACCTTTACTTATTGAAATTGCAGTTGAAGAATTACCAGCAATTCCATTTTTAAATGAACTTCCAAACATTGAGAGAAAATGGTCTAAGATATTAGAAGACAATAACTTACTTTGTGAGTTTAACTTTTACTACACACCCAGAAGATTGGTATTTTGGCATAGAGAATTTAAAGTTGCTCAAGATGATTCTGTAGTTGAAATGCTTGGGGCTCCGCTTAAAATAGCATATAAAGATGGAGAGCCTACAGGTGCTGCTCTTGGATTTGCTAAGAAATGTGGTGTTGATATATCTGAAATCTCTTCAATAGATAAAGGAAGAGGGGAAGTACTATACTTCAAAAAAGAACAAAAAGGTGAAAAAGCATCAAACCTTTTAGAATCTATGGTAAATGAATTTATAAACGGTCTTGAATTTGGTAAGACAATGAGATGGGGAAGTTTAGGTAAGAACTTTATAAGACCTATTAGAGGCTTATGTATTATGCTTGGAGATGAAATAGTTGATGCTGAACTTTTTGGTGTAAACTCATCTGCAAATAGTTTTGCTCATAGAATGGTATCTTATGATAGATTTGATTTTGACTTTGCTGGGGATTACTTTTGTAAGTTAGATAAACATGGTGTAATTCTTTATCAAGATGAAAGAAGAAAAATCATTCTAGATCAAATGGCAAAACTAGAAAAAGAAAACAACTTCAATATAGAAATAGATGAAGAATTATTAGAAGAGATTGTAGCAATTACTGAGTACCCTACAGCACTTTTGGGTAAGTTTGATGAAGAATTCCTAGAGTTACCACAAGAAGTGATAGTAAACTCTATGAAAGAACACCAAAGATACTTTGCTATATATAAAGATGGTAAAATCACAAATAAGTTTATAGTAGTATCAAACTCATACACAAAAGACTTTAGTGAGATTGTTGCTGGAAATGAAAAGGTTCTTAGACCTAGACTTGCTGATGGTATGTTCTTTTGGAACAATGACCTTAAAAATGGACTACAAAACGAAGGACTTAAAAAGATTACTTTTGTTGAAGGTCTAGGAAGTGTATATAGCAAATGTGAAAGAGAATGCATAATAGCAGGACACTTAGCAGATGAGTTTGGAATACAAAACAAAGAACTATTAAACAAAACGGTGATGATGGCTAAATCAGATCTTATGACTGATATGGTTTATGAATTTACAGAACTTCAGGGTCTTATGGGATACTACTATGCAAAAAAAGCTGGTGAAGAAGAAGACTTATGTATTGCTATAAAAGAACAATACTTACCAAATAAAGAAGATGGAGAAGTACCTTCAACTGTATTTTCTTCTATAGTAGCTTTATCAAATAAACTAGATACTCTAATGGGTCTATTTAGTCTAGGAATGGTACCTACAGGAAGTAGAGATCCATTTGCACTAAGAAGGGCAGCATCTGGTATAGTTAAGATTTGTATCACTCATAATCTAGCTTTAGACTTATACAGTATAATGCTTAAACTACAAAAAGAGTATAACAATCTTGATATTGATAAAATCAATGAGTTCTTTAACGATAGACTTTTTAAAATATTTAAAAAAGTAAATCCAAGTGTAATTAAAGCAGTATTATCAAGTGGAGAAAGTGATATTTTAAAAATATCTCAAAAAATAGATGCACTAAATCCAATAGTTCAATCAGATAGTTTCAAAGATATTTCAACAACATTTAAAAGAGTTGCAAACATAATCAAAGATATAGATGTAAGTAAAGAGCTAAGTATAGATGAAAACCTATTTGAAGAAGATGCAGAAAAGAAACTATACACTTCATATAAAAATGTAACATCAAAAACATATATCACATACGATGAAGAACTAGAAGCACTATTTGCACTAAAACCAAATCTTGATAGTTTCTTTGAAAATGTATTTGTAAATCATGAAAATGAATCAATCAAAACAAATAGAAAAAATCTTATAGGACTTACATATCAAGCATTTAGAAATATTGCTGATATTAAAGAAATCACGATATAATAATATAACAATATATTAAATAAAAAGGTTATGCTAATATGACTAAATCAAATATAATAGAAGTACTTAAATCTAAAAAAGCTACATACCATTTAAAAAATTTTATACTCTTTGGATCGGTTGCAAGTGAAACTAATACAAATGATAGCGATGTAGATATAGCTTATATAGAAAGTGAAAAGACTAGGTTAAATTTTGATAATTATTTAAAGCTTGAAGATGAACTAAATAAAATATTCAACGCTAAAGTTGATTTGATTAACTACAAAAAATTTAATCCACTTATCAAGCTTCATTCTCAGAAAGAGTTTATTTATGTTTAACAGCAAAAATACATTATATATATTAACGATACTTGAATCAATCATCAGAGAAAAACTATTAATAAGTATTTAACAAGAAAGCCAAGACTACAAGCCAGTAAAGATTTACAAAAAATAATGTATAACCTAACAAGTA
>DQSS01000147.1 GCA_015663165.1 Arcobacter sp.
ACAACAGAAGAAGCTACTGCAAAAACGGTAGAGTTTTACAAAACATTTGTGGATGGTGAAGTTCTTTCTACCGATGCTAAAACAGCAGAGATGGCAAAGTTAACAGAAAATTCGTTTAGAGATACCAACATTGCTTTTGCCAACGAACTTTCTATTTTATGTGATAAGTTTGGCATAGATGTTTGGGAACTAATAGAGCTTACTAATAGGCATCCAAGAGTTAATGTACTTCGACCTGGAGCTGGGGTTGGTGGACATTGTATTGCTGTTGATCCATGGTTTATTGTTCATGCTGGTGGTGATGATGCAAAAATCATTAGAACTGCTAGAGAAGTGAATACTTATAAGACTGAGTGGTCTATTGAAAAGATTAAAAATGCAGCGTTAATGTTTGAGAAAGAGCATGGACAAAAAGCAAGAGTCGCTTGTATGGGCTTGGCGTTTAAGCCAAATATTGATGACTTACGTGAGTCTCCAGCACTTTATATTACTCGTCAGTTAAGAGCTGATAATTTAGATGTTTTAGCCGTTGAACCAAATATTGAAAGTTTTTCTGAATTTGATATTGTTAATTATAATGATGCTGTTAGTCAATCAGATGTCATTGTTTTCTTAGTGGGTCATAGTGAATTTAAGAACTTGGAGATAGCTAAGGATAAGATAGTTATTGATTTTTGTGGAGTTACTAATATAAGCTAAATTAACTATTAATATAAATAGTTAATTTTAAAAAAATTGCTTATTATACTTAAAGATAGTATAGAATACAAAAAATAAAAAAAGGTGTATTCTCTTATGCGTAACTTTAAAAGCAAAATCCTTATCCTCTCTCTCTCTCTTCTATTTATAGGTTTATATTTTTTGGATATGGGTAAAAAGAATAGTTTAAAAATAGTTGAGATAACAACTTATAATAAAGAGTATAAAGAAAAAATGTTATCTACGAGTCAATCAACTCAAGAGACTCCTTGGGGTTTTCAAGAAATATCCCTGAAAAATCAAAGTAAACATTATATAACAAGTATTAAAGAGTATCAAAATTTAATAAAACTTCAGAGTAATCAAAAAATATGGAAAGATAATAAGGTGCATATAATTTATTTTTCAAAAGGTATGTATGAAATACCTATAGGGAAAACTTATTTTGTACTTACTGTTCCATCACAAACGATTATAGAAGGTGAAGGTATGGGTAAAACTATTTTTAAAGCAGTACATGAAATTGATAAAAATGATAAATTTCAATTTAGAAGACTTTTTAACTTGGAATACGCAAAGTATGATGTGGTAGTTAGAGGTATTAGCTTTTACAACGAGACAAAAGATAATAAATGGGGACTATTTTATGCGAATGGGTCAATAAATAGAGAAAACTATCTTTTTGAGAATATTGAATTTGATGATACCTTTGGAGCAATTGGAAAAAGGAATTATAATAGTAACTTTATAACGTTCAGAGGTTTAAAAAAGAGAATAGGGAAGACAACAGAACGAATAAATAAGTTTTTTACTGTTCCTATTCCCTTGAATTATCAATTCCATACACAAAATAGTGATAATATAGAATTAGCAGGACAAATAGGTGTAAGAAAAGGAAATAGTGTGGTATTCCATGATTGTGAGCTTGGAGATAATATTTCAGCAACTATTGATATTTATTCTAATTATGTAGAGATAGTAGGGGTAAAGTTTATAAATCCTTTACATGACCATGCTATTAAAAATCCTCAAGGAAATCATTTATATATACATGATTCAAGCTTTGAATTGAGATATGAAAAGAAAATAATAGAAGGAACAGGATATTGGAGTCCTACTTTTTTTACTCATGAGATTACAGCAGAAAGTACAATTTCTTTAAGAAAAAATTATCATTTTAAAAATGTAACATTTAAAAGAGTTTTTCAAACCATTTTAGGAATAAGAAATGGTATAGAAACAGCCTATGTTGAATCCGAACCTTTTACAATTTATGATGAGAATGAAAAGCGAATAAATAATATCTCAGGAGATATGATTTGGGAAGATATATTCTTTGAAGGATATAGTGCAGAGCATGAAATAGTTGGCTATCCAAATGTACAGACAGCTGAGGGCTATAAGGCATTAAACTATACCAATCATATAGCACAATCAGCACAAATGAAAGCTGGTAATAATAACTCACATGGTAGTTATGAAGTTGCTATTGCAGAACAACAAAATACTTCAAAAGAAGATGTAACAGGAGTTTATTCATGGGGGAATAGACAAGATGGAACAATAGATTACCCACGGGATAATAGACTTTTTATTGGAACTAAATTGGAAGCTACTTCAAAACCTTATATTCAGATGTACTCTTCGTCTATGAAAGAATCTTATAATTCTAAATTATAATGTTTTTAAGAATTATTATTTATTTTATTCTAATTTTTAATGTTTAATATTTAATAAATTATACTTAATAAATTTTTTTTTATGTTATATCGTTTGTTTTTGTAGTAAATATAAGTTTATCTGTGTTATTCTAA
>DQSS01000230.1 GCA_015663165.1 Arcobacter sp.
AGTAATATGCTTAGATTAAATGGGTTATTGACTGTATTAAGGGATATAATATGAAAATTCTTTATTATTTAAACCCTTGGATAGAAAAAGAGAATCCAGAATTTAGATTTGGAGCATTAAAAAATATTTTAAATTATCAAATTAATAACTTATATAATGCTTCATCAGAGATTGAGATAAAATTAATAATTGGTGAGTCTACAAACTACTATATTGAAAAAAAACAGTTAGAACTCAATCAAGATCTTAGTAAAATCATATTTAAATATAATGAATTGAAAAAATTTGGTATAACTTATGAAAATATTACTTCTAGCCAGTATCACAATATTGACAATAAAAATTACCTTGAATATGTAAGAAGTAAAGTTGGTGAATTCGTCCCTGACTTTGTAATTAGTTGGGAACATCCAATAGATTTCTTTAAGACCATTTATCCTTCTACTAAATGTATAAATTTAATGCCAGGAATGTACAGTAGAGATCCCTTCCCTGAATTAACTCAAATTGATTTAAATGGCCTTTTTGGTAAATCAACATTAAATATACATTTAAATGAAATAAAATACTATGAAGCTACTCAAGAAGAACTTGAGATGATCGATAAGATAAGACATTCTTTTATTGATAATTTTTATAATTCATATTTTAGTGAAAATTTAACAGATATATTTAATGAAATTGAAAATAGTTTTAAATACAATATTTTACTACCACTACAAGTGTCTAGCTATTTTGCTTTTACTGAATGTTGTGGCTTTAAAAATCAATTTGATTATTTATATTTCGTATTAAGCACTATTCCAAGTGATATAGGTGTAGTTGTAACACAATATAATACAAACCATACAAAAGACACACCTTTAAGTGCTTCTAATATCGAATATTTAACTTCAATGTTTCCAAACATGATATATAGTCCTTTATTTGAAAAGTATGATAGTGTTTCTCAACTTTTAATTAAATATTGTGATGCAATTGTTACTATCTCTTCTTCAATTGGTTTTCAAGGTTTACTTTGGGAAAAACCAGTTTTTGTAATTGGAGATTCTCATTTAAATATTATTTCAGAAGGTTCTGACTTGTCCATGATAAAAGAAATTCTAGGCCAAGAAAAAACTTTTAACAAGGATAATATTTTAGCATTTATTTTGACAAGGCTACAAGTTTTAACTCAAGCTTATTTACGAGATGACACTAAATGGTTCTTAAATTATTTAGTATCTTTAAAAGAGCAGTGCGAAGCCACACAGTCTTCTATAGACCTATATCAACCTTTTGATAATATTTCAAACTATACAGAAAATTTCCTTAATGCCAAACGAGAAGAAATTACATTGAAAAAAATACCAAAAGAAGCAAGAAGCATATCAACAATAATTACAAAAAGAAAGAGCTTAGCCAAAAAAATTGATAAGTTTGACGTAATTTCTTTTGATATCTTTGATACATTAATTGAACGACCATTTACAAAACCAACAGATCTTTTTAGGTTACTTGATGAAAAGGTAGCAAAGTTTACAAATAACAAAATCGTTTCATTTTCAATGATCAGAAGCTATATTGAACGTCGATTAAAAAATGAATTAAAAGAAAAAACTACACACACTTTTTTATCATTAAAAAAATATAAACAAGAGGTAACACTGGATGAAATATATTTAGCCATACAAAAAGAAATGGCTTTAAGTGATAATGAAAGAGAAGAGATTAAAAAACTAGAAATAGAAAATGAAATGTATTATCTTTTACCAAAGAGTGATATGATTGACTTCTTTAATTATGCCATCAAGAAAGGTAAACGGGTAATTTTAGTGTCAGACATGTATCTTCCTGAGAATGTAATTATCGATATACTTAAAAAGAATTTAATTTTTGGTTATGAAAAATTATATCTTTCTAGCACCATAAAGCTTACAAAACATACAGGTGATTTATTTCCCTATGTATTAAATGATATGAATATTAATGCTAAAAATCTTCTTCATATTGGGGATAACCCTCATGGTGATCAAAAAATGCCTTGGAAATATAAAATAACAACTCATCTTATAAAGAAAAACCTTGACTTTTTTTATCAAAATAAAAAGATGAATCAGTTATTTTGGAATAAACGAAATCAATTAACTATAGGGGAGAGTGCTGTTTTGGGACTAATAACAAGAAAGCACTTTAACAATACATTCAAAAATTATTTTAATGATACACATTTTAATCAATCCACTTATAATCTTGGTTACATAGGTTTAGGTTGGATGTTTTACTCATTTACTACATGGCTTATAGAAGAAGCAATGAGAGATAATATTGATACTTTATATTTTCTTTCTCGTGACGGGTTGATAATGAAAAAGGTTTATGATATAGTAAAATGCGAATATATAAACCCGCCTAAAAGTGTTTATTTATATGCTTCAAGGAGAGCTTGTCAAGTTGCTGCAATAGAAACTTCAACTGATATTGTAAATGTACTTAATACAAATTTTACTAACACGACAATAGAAATACTATTTTTAAATAAGTTTGGTATTGATATTGGGGATATAGAGAATATAGAAAATATTTTAGAAAGTTATAACTATAAATTAGATTCTATTGTCAAGATATCAGATAGAGAAAACTTAATCTCTTTTTCATTAAAAATACAAAGTAGTATCTTAAGACGAGCTAAAAAAGAAAGAGAATCTTATTTAGAGTATTTAAATACTATGCATCTTTCTAGCGGAAAAAATGCTATTGTAGATATCGGATATGCAGGAACAATGCAGAAGTCTTTAATGAAATTAATTAAGATTAATCAATTAGGAGGTTATTACTTTATGACATTTTTGGAAGCAAAAAAGCTTACTGAAAATTTTAATATCGTAAAGGGTTATGCAGGTGATTTTGTCAATAAAGCGCATTCAACTCATCCTATATGTAAATTAGGATTATTATTTGAAGTGGTTTTTTCAAATACAGAAGGAAGTCTTTTATATTTTGAGGAAGGTAAACCCGTTTTGGAAAAAACTACAAACGAAGATGCAAGGAAAAGATTAATCACTTTAAGCAATAAGGGTATTGTAAACTTTTCTTTAGATTTTTGTAAAGTATTTAAGAAAGACTTAAAACAATTTACTTTCGACAATTTTGGTCCTATGCTTATTTTTATTGACTTTTTAACTGCCCCATCAGGTAGAGATACTGATATTATGGTAGGTGTAAATTTTGATGATAGCTTTGGCACAACACATATGCGATATATGTTACCAAATATAGGGCAAAAATTGTATGAAAAAGAGATCTTATGGAAGAAAGGATACCAGGTCTATCTAAATAGAGGGGATATTAAAGTAAAAAAAGAACAAAATAAAGTAAAAAAAGAACAAAATAAAGTAAAAAAAGAACAAAATAAAGTAAAAAAAGAGGTTTCTTTTTTTATAAAGATAGAAAAATTCATTGTTCAAAATATAGTTAATGGAAATAAACTTAATAAATACAAGAAAAACCGTCAAGCTTTTTTTAAAGACTCATCTAATAAATATATAAGATTATATTATAAATTAATAGGGTAGTATACTAGATCCCATTCTGTTCGTTGCGTTGATATAGCAGAAACAAGGGAGTCAAGTCTTTACTATTTGCCTATTGAATGACAAGAAAAAAACGAATGGAAGCATAGGTTCTTATCAAATGCTTATTCGTAATGTTGAGCAACAAAGAATATACCACAATCATTAATGCGACATATAAATTCAAGGTACAATAGTTATTTTTGAAAATAGACAGCATGGACTTAAACAAAAATTTTACTAAAAAAGAGTTGTAAAATATTATAATTTATTTAATATAAAACTTATAGTTTTTAATAAATTGGTTATTCCAGCAAGTAAAAAAGTACATTTTAAAGAAAGCAGACAAATAAAGAGAGCTATGACAAACACAACAACTTCAAAAAGACTCATCAAAAATACACAGAATTTTCTTGATTTAAAATATTACACACTCTTTGATAAATATCTACAAAGAAAAGGTACTTTTTTCGGCTGGGGACGTAAATACTCTGGTCTAAAAGCAATGAAACTGGCAAAAAAACATCATACTTCTTTTACACTCTTAGAAGACGGCTTCATCCGC
>DQSS01000102.1 GCA_015663165.1 Arcobacter sp.
GAGTAATTCGTTTACAAATGAAATAGCAACTTGTAGACCACCACCAACGTAAAGATTAGAAGTATTAACTATGAGATTCAAATCAAACCTTTTTTGTCATATTTAGCCAACTGCTCTTCAATAGTTCTAATCTTGACAGCAGGGTTACCAATGTATATCCCATTTTTTTCTAATGTACCTCGAATGACACTTCCTGCACCAACTATAACATTGTCTTCTATCACAGTTCCCGGCATAATAATAGACCTTGCGCCTATAAATACATTACTACCTATCTTTACAGGAGAAGAGATAGAAACTTCTTTTTCTTCTGCTTTTAACCTACCCACAGCATAGAGCATACGAGATACAGAGAAGTCATGGGTCAATACTCTAACACCAGAAGAAATAACTGTCTTATCACCTATTTCTATGAGACCATAGTCTGTGCCATCAAAGGAAACTGTTGCCGAAATATATATAGGCTCACCTACTATTTTAATACCAAGTCTTTTCATTAGTTTATTGTTATTTCTCATATATAAACGATGATTGAAGTTCCAAACAAGTTTATTTAAAAAAAATAATAACTTAATCATTTTTGACATTTATTTTCCTCTTTCTATGCTTTTTTGATACGTACTAGATATCGTAATAAATATATATACATTCCTGCATAAAATACATTTTTTATAAAAAATCCAAAATCAGATCTCAATCCTGAAATAAAATATATCATGATAATAAATACTGTTGACCGTTTAATTACAGATTCAGCATAAATATTCTTTTTTATAAAGAATATTATATAAACGGTCATTACAATAAATAGTAAATATCCAAAATATCCAAAATTCCAATAAAAATCAGCAATCATCATGAAATCATAACCCATGTTTTCGTTAGTATTATACAAATCATTGAAGAGATATGATGATCGTTCTATAAACTCATTGTCTCCAAATATGTAAAGAAATGAACTAGGGACAAATAATGTAACAAGATATAGAAAGAATGTTTTACCGTATAAAAAACCTGTCGTGGTAGATACATAATATTTTACTTGCCATAAAATTCCATTTGTACCTAAGCCTCCCAAGATTCCAAATATTATTAAAAAACTAAGCTGATTTATATCATAGTGGTCAGACATGCGAAAATACATCGAGACACCCACTAATGTCAACATAGTACTAGTTCCAGCCAGTAGCTTTTTGTAAGTAATTTTTGAATAGGACATTAAATAGATAAGTAATATAAGTATCAGCATGATTGCATCTCTACGCGCCCCTTGTAAAATTGACGAGAGTATAACTATAGTACTAATAACTGCTAAAAAGAGCCAATTGCTTCTTTTAAGCTCATACATGTTTAAAAAAAAGATAACACTAGGAAAAATAAATATTTTCACTCTCATTAATGAAGACAACAAACTTCTATTGAACTGTCCTACACCACGTTCAGAAGAACTTACCATATGTGTTAAATCATATAAATAGAATAATGTAAAAAGCGAAATAATTCCTAAAATTAACAACTTTCCTTTTCCCTTATTATTAAAAACAACATCGTTATATATCTTTTTTTCAATATATTTTGTATTAATAGCCAAATATAATATATATATAGCAAAGAATACAACAATCAACTCTGTTATTGATGCACTATAAAAACTATTCTCTGGTATTAATCGTTGAAAACTTAATCCATAAACTTCTGAAGAGATAAAATACAAAATATCTCTCCCAAAAAAATTTATAAAAAGCGCAAAAAGAATCATATAAATTAGTATGTTACGATTTCTTTTCATGAGAATGTCCTTTTATATGTATAGTAAATTACGTACAAGGTTCTAATAGTCACAAGAGTAAAATAGATTAAAAACATTTTAGTTTCTTGAGCGTACAATAGAATCAGTACAAGTAACCATCCGATTAATTCTACACTTACTATTTTTTGGGTAAAGTTTTTTATATCGTCTTTTGCATAAACAAACAATCTCGCAGTTGATTCTGCTGCTACTAGTAAAAACAGTAATATCGCATAGTTTCCATTTTGGAGCATATTCCCTACACTCGATGGAAGAGAAAGTATTTGTATAAACATAAATATTCCAAAACCTAAAATAGCCACACCCGAATATAAAAGCATTGTTTTAATATAAAAAGTTTTTAACTGTATTGAGGCAGCATTTGTATTGACTAATTTTAATATTTTTGGCCTGATTACTTGCATACCTCCAAAAATAACCATGAGAAAAATCATATAAAGGTTTAAAATATAGGCAAAGTTCTTAGTATCTGTTTCCGTATAAAATGTATGGGCTATATTTAGAAAGCCATAACCAGTAGCCCAACCTAAGAGTCCTATTAGAACTAAATACTTTGATCGAGCACTAAAGTCTATAAGAAACTTATAGTTCATAGAAAATGTGATATTTGTTTTCAACAAAATATATACGTAAAAGATAAACAGCCCTAATGTTTTTCCAACAAAAAACCCAAAAATCTTATCTTCAAACAAAAACACAAATAAAATAGCTAATCCAAGTGACAGAATAAAAGGAATCCCCTTAATTCGAATAGCATTAATATGTTTCTCTTCCATTTGTTTCATAAATGCAGAAAAGTACAACCATCTAACTAAAAATACATTTATCAAAATTAAAAAATAAACATATGTATTATCATAATTATAATATTCCTGAAGCTGTTGTATAAATACAATAAACACTAACCCAAAAACTACAAAAAAAATGAAATTAAAGACAAAAAAGTTTGAAGTGATCTCTTGCTCAGAATATTTTTTTAATAAGGGCAAAAGGGCATCAATATAATTTGTTGGAAAAAAAAGAGGGATTAATGTCTCTAAAGAAACAAGTAGCATAAGGGTTACGTATATATTCTCTCCATAATAATAGGAAATAAAGAGTAAAAAAAACTGTATTCCTCCTCTTGATAATCCTTCTAATAAAAAATATAAAATTGAGTTTCTCATGCTGTTAACTTTATTTTTTTATCAACAATAAGTTTAAGGCAATCATCACATTCTTTTAAAGATTTAAAAAAAACTTTTTCCCAGTGATTTGAATTATAACTACGAAAACTTCTCAGTTTTCTATCAATATCTTTTCTTAATTCTTTAATTAATATATCAAGAAAAAAAGGTTTTTTAGTTTCATTATCTGTGTCTACATATTCATCTCTAAATCGCTTAAATACTTCATTTATGACTAAATTAGAATAACGTTCAGCTAAATGTAAATTATCAAAATGAGTTAAGGGGTCAGGTGATAACAATAACTTACTTTCCATTCAAGACCTCACTCACTCTCTTTTTTAATTCAAATGCATCCTCTTCTATCAAAGAA
>DQSS01000348.1 GCA_015663165.1 Arcobacter sp.
TCGTAAAAAATTATAACTTATCTGAAATTAGATTTCAACTTTTGCACTACTAAAAATTTAAATTAGTCGCTTTTGTGTGAATTTGCAAGTGGCTCTTTAATAAACTATATCAGAAAATTACAAATTTAACTATTTTTTATAGCCAATTTTATTTCTTCTAGTCCAGCGTAAGCATTAATCAAATGCGGGTGATCAATTGAAAAACTCATCTTCCATATTTTTATAGCCCTTTTCATGTACTTTTGTGATTTTGTGTATTTATTATGTTCATGGTAAAATATTGCTAAATTGTTATAACTTTCTGCAACAATATTATGCTTTAATCCTAAAACTCTTATTTTAATCTTTAAAGACTTTCTATATAAATCCAAAGCTTTTTTGTATTTTCCTAAAGCATGATATATATTAGCTAAATTATTATATGAAATTGCGGTTTCTACATGTTTGCTACCTAAAGTTCTTTTTGTAATTTTCAAAGATTTTTCTAAAAATTGTAATGCTTTATTTAGCTCTCCTCTATTGTATAAAAAATTTCCATAATTTTCATAAGCAGTTGCTGTATGAGGATGGGTTTCACCATAAACTTCTAAGTCTATATCCAATGATTTTTTATACAAATACAAAGCTTTATTTTTCTTTCCCAAGGCATCATAAGTCAATGCAAGATGACTATAAGTTATGGCAAGATTAGGGTAATTTTTAGGTAAATACTTTTTACGAATGCTTAGTGCCTTTAGGTGAAACTTTAACGCCGTTTGGTATTCTCCAAGTTCGCTATATAACTCTGCCATATTGTTATATAGAATTGCCAAACTTAAATAATTAACATTTTTTTCTTTTTTTCTAATCTTTAATGATTTCTGATAATATTTTAAAGCCTTCTTGTATCGGGCTTTTTGATGATAATTTCCTGCTAGATTGTTATAAAACTCTGGTAGGTACTCTAGATTATCTTTGTTTATTTTTAACGCCATACGATAATGCATGTGTGCTTTTTTATGTTTACCCATTGCATCATATATAGAAGCCACATTATTATGACAAATTGCAACATATTGATGATTGTTTCCTTTTATTTTACTATAGAGTACCAAAGCCTTTTCATAAAGCAATAAAGCTTCATATTGATTTACATATAGCAAATCAAAAAAACCTGCAATTGTATTAATTATCCTTGCATCTTCTGCATTGGATTTTTTCTTAAGCATGAGTTTTTCTGTAATATCCCCTACAATATCATATTTTTTAGACTTGTCTATAAATTGTATATATTTTAAAAGTTCATATTCATCCATCTCCTGTACTCTCACAAAAAAATCAATATCCATAAAAGATCTATAAAGCCCATTCTGATCTCTGCACTCAATCAATTGAAAAGGTAATTCTCTTACTCTTTGCAGATCTATATCCTGATTTTCAAAATAATTAATCAACTTTCTTCTATAATCATTTTTAACTTCATCAGACCAGACATACTTTTCTTCAACAGCTTCTTTTATGTAGTCATGTGAAAAAGTATACAAACCATTTCTATCAATCAAATGTTCTTCTAATACCAATAATATTGGATAAAACTCATACCTATCTACACGCTTATGCTGTTCTATCATCTCTAAAAGATTATTTTCATTCAACCCATCGCGTGAAATATGAATCAACGAGATAATTTCTTTAACTAAGTTAGTATCATAGTCCCTCTCATAACGAGCAAATATCTTAACAAATAGCTCTTTTACATCTTTTGATTTTAGATAATTAGCTATATCTTCGCCCACTGTTTCAAATTGTCCTAAAAGACGTATCTCTTCCAATAGTGTCCGTAAAAATAGAGTATTATCTACCTGACTGTGATTAATCAATTTATTAACATCATAGCTCAAATGTTTTCCGTAAATATCTAAGTATGTTTTAATAAAATCTTTTTTTTCATCTATAGTGAGCTTATTTATTTGTTGTTTATTTTCTATCTTATAATTACTATCGATAGCTGTCACAATCAACTTTACATTGTCATAGCTATTAGCTAAATAAAATTCTAAAAATCTACCTTTTACTTCATCTTCTATTTGAGTATATCCATCAAATACAATAATAGTCTTTCTCTTAACCTTATGTAGCCATTCAGTAAATTCATTGAGTATTGTCTCATTATCCGTAGGTACATCATCAGACAGATTAAATTCTTCTTTTATTTCCAACATCACGCGTCGTAACATTTGATAAAAGTCATTACTCAATTCACCTGCTCCACCAATATAGTGTTCAATAATAAAATACTCTTTGTGCTTCTTTTTGAAAGCACTAAAATAGTTAGTAATTAAAGCCGATTTACCATAACCTGACTCACCATAAAGAAGCAATCTATTTTGACTATTACTTGGTAGCAAAAACTGGTTCAATATTTCTTCATTCTTTTTAGACTTTACATATCCTTTATACCGTGACATAGCAAAAGCGTTATGGGGAGCTCTTAACTTTTCAATCTCACTTTCTTTCTTCTTTAAAGGATATACTTCATTGAGAGCTTTTTCTAAATCATAGTAAACTTTTTCAGAAAACCCCTCATCTTTTACATAATAATCAAACATTAGATTCTTACGTTCTTTACTGTACTCTTGTAACTCATTTTTTAAACTCACAAGTCGTTTATCTTCATTTGCTGTAGGCTTTGTTACATAAAAAAAGGCTTGGTTATGATTTTTATCTTTTATGGCATAACGTATTTCTAACTCAGTAACACTTCTGTCTGCGTACTTTTGTACAATATCTCTATGCTTTTTATTTAAAGTCTGTTTGTTTTCTAGTGCGTACCAACCATCCCAACCATAGGATTCTCCTAAAATTCCTATGAAAAATATAGGAGAGTCAACACATTTATCTACTAATTCCAGACAAACTTTGGCTACATGCCCTGTAGCATTGGTTACCCCTGTTCTTAACTCTATCTCTGTTACTTCAACTCCTCGTTGTTTGGCTAATTTTTTAAACTTTACAAATACTTTTTTTAGAAGTTCTTCTCTCTCTTGGTTCATGTCTAGGAATGTTGAGGAAATGAAGATCTTTAGATGGTGTTGATTCATTAATCTGACTCTTTATTTAACTTTTCTAAACCTAATTTGGACTCTATTATATCAGAATGGTTATTGGGTAGATTATTTTCTCTAATTATTAACGCTTTTTTATAAAACTTTTTTGCCTTAGTGAAATTTTTCATTAATTTGTAAAGTTCAGCAAGGCTATTATACGTGATTGCGGTATTAAGGTGCTTCTTTCCTAAAATTTCCATAGTTATCTTTAAATCTTTTTTATATAAAACTAAAGATTTTTTATATTTGCCTATATTTTTATAAAACTTCCCTAATCCATGGTAGCTAATAGCTGTATTAGGATGTTTTTTACCTAATAATTTTTCACAAATTTTCAAATCTTTTTTAAGAAAAAGGTAAGCCTCTTTAAATTTTCCCATTTCTTGATAGGTTACAGCTATATTATTATAAACAGTAGCTGTATTTGGATGATTATCCCCTAATACACTTTCTCTAATATCTAATGCCTTACCATAGTAGAATAGTGCTTGTTTATATTTTTTTAAGTCCAAGTAGAAACCTCCTAAATTGTTATAGCTTTGCGATATTTCAGGATGATTTTTTGTAAATATTACTTGTCGTAAGTTTAATGCTTTTTCATAAAAGGGTAAAGCTTCTTTGTATCTTCCCATTTGCTTATAAAGTACGGCTATATTATTATAGTTAGTAGCTATATCACAATGGGATTCACCCAATAGTTTTCTCCATATAGCCAAAGATTGAAAGTATAAAGGTAATGCTCTTTTATAGTCTCCTGTAAGCTTATATAATAATCCTAAGTCATTATAGCTTGTTGCAATATCATAATGTTCTTCCCCATATAAGTCTTTAAGTATTATTAGAGATTTATTATAAAAAGGTAAGGCTTCTGTATATTTTCCTGCATAACGAAACCCTTCTGCTAAATCATGATAAACTTTAGCTATATCTTTATGTTTGTCTCCTAGCAAATTTTTCTTTATGATTAAAACTTTTTGATATAAAATAATAGATTTATTATATTTTCCATAAGTGTTAAAAAATTTTGCAACATTGTCTATTTTATTGCTGTCTTGGCACCTTTTGTCAAGAAGAGTATTATAGATATTTTGAGTTAGATTCTCTTTTTTTTCAATAAACAAGATATACATTAGCAGTTCATATACATCTAATCGTTGGATTTCAATAAAAAAGTCAACAATAAATAAACATTCATAAAGTCTATCTCTATCTTCTAACCGAAACAATTGAAAAGGCAACTCTCTAATCCTTTGATTATCTATGTCGCTATTCCCAAAATAATCAGCAATTTTACTTCTTTCGACATTGATTAATTCATCCCTACTTAAATACCTATTCTCCACAGCTTCCTCAATAAATCCATGAAAAAATCCATACAATCCATCCCGATTAAGTAAATGTTCTTCAATAGCTAAAAACAAAGGAGAAAACTCTAAACGACTAACCTTTTTAGTTGAGTTTTTATTCATAATCTCCATCAAGTTATTTTCACTAAGCCCATCCCTAGAGACATAAATCAAAGATAATACCTCTCTAGTAAGACCAGTTTTATAGTCTCTTTCTAGTCTCTCCAATATCTTAGAGAATAGTTCCGCAACATTTTTGGCATTTAGATAGCTTGCTATATCATCTATTTTTTGTTTATGATTACCCAATAATCGTATTTCAGTTAATAACGTATATAGAAAAAGAGTATTATCAGTTTGAGGGTGTTGTACAATTTGTGTAACTATCTCACCTTCTAATGTTTTCCCATATTCATCTTGATATTTCACTATTAATTTTTTCTGATCTTCGTTGTTTAAAGCTTCTATCTTTTGTTTATATTCTATATCGTAATCATCTTGGATAGAAGTAAATATCAGCTTTACATTTTTCAATTTATCAGGAAGATATAAAAAAAGCTTCTCTTTCATCTCATCTTCTATTTGATTATAGCCATCAAAGATGACGATAGTAGAACCCTTTACCCTAAGTAACCAAGAAGAAAACTCATCCATTATCTTCTGTGGTTCACTAGGAACTTCATCGTTTAGGTCAAACTCTTCCTTTATCTCCAGCATCACACGCCTAAGCGTCTGATGCAAGTCACTACTAAACTCTCCTGCTCCACCTATATAATGTTCTATTACAAATGTATCCGTATTCTTTTTAAATTCATTAAAGTAATTCGCTATAAGTGCCGACTTTCCATATCCAGATTCTCCATACAATAGTAATCTATCCTTGTCACTATCTATAAATTCACTTAGTATAATCTCATTATTATTAGATATATAGACCTTTTGTCTCGACTTTGAAAAGATTTCATGAGTAGTTCTTAGCCTCTCTACCTCTGATAGTTTTATATCTTCAGGATAGAGTTCGTCAAGAATTTTTTTGAAAGCATCAATAGTTCTTTTTCTAAACTCATCAGCATCTTTGTACTCTGCAACATATAGCCTATTATCATTTTTAGACTTCTCAATCAGCCGCTCTTTGAGGTCGATTAGTTTTTTATCATCATCCCTCTTATTCTCTTTTAGATAAAAAAATGCTCGGCTGTGCTTTCCACCTCTCTCTATTGCAGAGATTATCTCTAGCTCTGTAATACTTACATCAGCGTGCTGCTTTATCCAAGAGTATCTATCATCTTCCAAAACATCCTCATCCACATCCCCAATCCACTCAGACCATCCATAGCGATTACCCAACATCCCTAAAAAGAAGATAGGAGAATCAGCACATCGTTCTATCTCATCAAGACAAATTTTGACAACCTGCCCACTCTCTGCCTGTTCTTTAGTAATCCCTGTTCGTAAGTCAATCTCTGTTACTTCTACAAATCGTTCTCTTGCTATTTTCTTTAACTGAAGAAAGGTTTCATTGATTAATATTTTTCTTTCTTCTTCCATGTCATCAAAGGTTGATGATATGAAGATTCTTAAGTGACGAGGTGTTCTCATAAAGTTACTCTTCCTACACAGTTAAACTAAATTTAACTGCCAATATCTTTTATTTAAAACTTCTACTTTTTGTAATTTTTGTCTTTTTTTTGCTTCCACTGAAGAAGTGAGTAACTCATGCATATCTAATATTAAAGCTTCTGCCTCTGCATAATATGAATGTCCCAAGTCCCACAAAGCACGCTCAACAACTGAACTTGCGTGAATCGTATCAATACCTTTTTCAACAACAACTGGAGGCGAAAGTCCAACTCTATTATTCTGATGTATTTTATATGATGCTCTAACTGCTTTGTCTTCCGATGAAACATATAATGTTGACATTTCTGAATGTTCATTATAAAGATATGAATATTCTTCAAATAATTCTTTATCTACATCTGGTGCTACCAAGATAATATGCCCAAA
>DQSS01000361.1 GCA_015663165.1 Arcobacter sp.
TATTCAAAGTTCTCTTGGTCTCCCTGTGACTTAGGCATAATAGTTACAGAGTCTTGTCTTATGGCTATTTCATTAGGAAGATACTCTTTGATAACTACTTGTTTATCAAGATTAGTATCTGTTGCTAAGTAGGTTACGCCAAATGTTCCTGCTCCTAATTCTTTCTCTATTACATACTCTTCTAGGTAACTTCCTTTTGGTAGAGCTATGCCGTTCATTTTGTAGCCTTATTATTTATCTTCATTAGAAATAAATGCACCATAAATCGCAAATAAACCAATAATGAAAAGAAATATACCAAGTAAAAGGAATAAAATACTAAATTCTTTATCTTCAGGAGTAGAGTCTAGTTCTAGAACAATTAAGTTTTGTTTGAAATAAAATGATTTTAATAAATCTGTAGTACTCTTTTTTAGCTCGTCAAGTCCAACTAGTGCAGTTCCTATTATAGTTGTTCTATTCATGTCAATAATAGTCTTAGGAGGAGTATTGTCGATGATAATAACACTGACTTGTTCTCTTGTCTCTCCATTTTCTATTTTTATTGCTTTATCCATAGAACAAACAGGATAAATTACTTTTGATATACTTCCTGTATCTTCATAATACTCTTTAACATAATCTCCTGTAGCTATTGCATCTTCTATTTGAATGTACCTACTTGTTCCAATACCATTTTTCTCTATATCTTTAATATTAAAAGTTGTTAACTCTATATCCTCTGATATACGATAATTATCATATTGTGTACTAATTAGCATTGAACCACCACCAATAAGTAGTAGAGCAAGCCACAATCCATTAATTATATCTCCAATTGAATTCATTTTATTTTCCTTTGATTTTATTTAAAAAGTACTCTTTAAAGTAGCCTTCTATTTCTTTTTTTTCTATAGTAACATACTCGTTAAAAGTTTCTATATCAACTTCTGTAGCCAAAACTGATAGCTCTGTATCAATTAATCTTATTCCTTCATGAGTTAATATAATATTGGGAAATTCTCTTCCTCCTCCAAAATATGTGGTCATTATATCTCTAAATACAAAGCCATATTGATGAAGTTCATTCATAGACTCTTGAAATTTATTAAAAAACTCCAACTTTTTACTATATTCATAAGCTCTAAACTCTAAAGAAAAAACTCTTTCCATAATCATAAGATTATTGTTTTTTAAAAAAATATTGCGTTCAAACTTAACAAATAAACCATTAATAGAATTAGCAAATTGTAGATTTTTAGACTCTTTTTCTAAATCAGATTTATCTTTAAAGACCTTTGCAACCAATGTGTCTGATATGGCAATTACTCCTATTTCAGAACTTCTTGTTGGTGAAAAAATTGTATTTGGCGAAATTTCACAATGAGGACAAGACTGATATCTTTGGATATTGTATATATGCCCTTCATCGCACTCCATCTTAACAATTGTTCTTTCAGATTGATTATTAATAAAGATACTTTTAATTTTATTACAATGAGGGCAAGAAACATACTTATTAGAATCATAATGATGCTGATTCGCATCACATCGTATCATCCCTTTTCTTTCTTTTTCAACATTATTACAATGTGGACAACGATGATATTTATCAGAGTCATAATGATGTTCCTCACTCTCACATTTACACATTCCCATTTTCTTCTCCTTCATAAACTTTAAATATGACATCATACTCTCCAAATGAAATAGTATCTCCATCTGCAATCATCATATTTTTGGTTTCTTTATAGTTAACTTTAGTTCCGTTTCCTGAATTTGTATCTATAATATAGAAATTTAGGTCTTTAAACTCTAAAGCAGCATGTCTTCTTGAAATATATTCACCATCTATAACAATGTCATTTTCAGCTAAAGCACCAATGGAACTATAGGCTTTATAAGCATAGAGTTTAGAACCTGTTACAGTTTCAAAGTAGGCAATAGGTTCTAAAACTTCTTTCTTTTTTCCTGTCTCCTCTTCTGGCTCTTCTGGTGGATTTTTTTTAGGTTTGAGTAAAAAAAACAGTAAGAAAAGTAAAAACATGACAGCGAGAAGAAGTAACCATAGTTTTGATGAACTTTCTTCTTCTATAATGAGTTTTTCTACAGGAATAGTAATTTGAGTTTTTATACTACTATTGTTTTCTAGTTTAATACTAAGAATGACTACTTCTTCACCTTTTTCATTTGGGTTAAATTGACTCTTTTTGAATCTAATTTCTCCACCACTATTGATAGATTGATTAAACTCTTGGTAACTATTTTCTTCAAGTTTTGCTGTTCTTTCATCTGCAATCCATAGTCTTCCACCTGTGTCTGATGCCAATCTTCTGAGGTTTCCTATGGCTACACTTGTTTTTTTATATCCAAAACTAAGTATGGTAATATTGTTTTGTCTTGCTTCTTTTATGACATCATCAAACACATAACCTTGGTCTTCTGCCATACCATCTGTAAAAAGAACAAGAAATTTTCTACTTTCTTTTCTCTCTTTTAACATTTTTATAGCATCAATAGCGAAACGAAAAAGTTCTGTTTCTCGACCTTTGATTTCTACTTTTTTCAATGATTCATTAATATTTGTTTGGTTAAAGTCCCCTCTTAGTACTAATTTCTCATCAAACTGTGCTAAAGCCCAAAAATCCCAAGGGTTTTTTTGTAAAAACAACTTTTTAATAGTTGGTTGAATACCATTTTTATAGGCTTTCTTCATAGGTGTGCTACTGTCTATTAGGAAAAGAAGAGCAGTTGACAATTCACTATTAGGAGCAAGAATAGAACTAGCATTTAAATCTCCTCTACTAGTTGATACTTTTGCACTAATAGCTTTTGAATGAGATAGAGCATACTGTAAGCTCCAATCCATGGTATTTTCTTTTTGAGATATAATACTTAGGTTATTGGCACTAGTAAGTATTGATAAGATTAGTATGGTGTAAAATATTTTCTTCATAAAATCCTCCTTTTATTAATGTTCTTCTAGTCTTGCTTGACCATTTTCATTTACAACTATTGTTGCAATTTTAATTTTTCTATCTGTACTTACACTAGTTAATCTTTTAGGTTTTAAGTCTGTAGTAAATGAGCTTGTTAAAACCGAGCCTTTAATAGTAACTGGACTACTCCCTGCATAATAAACATAATAAATTTTATATTTACCTGGTTTTAATTCTTTATCCACCCATACTTCAGCACCTTTTTTAACACCTTTGGAATCAACAGCAAAAAAAGCACTGCCACCATGTGTTAATTTATTATAATAATACTCTCTCCCCCTTGGATCAATAATATGCAAATCTACATCTTGTTTTTTAGAACTCTCCCATTTAATTGTTACAACACAAAAGGACTTTTGAAGTTTCTTTTGACATTCTTTATTCTTATCTTTAAGAGCATCATTTTCTGCTTCTAATTTTCTTTTTTCTTCTTCACAAGTACCTTGATTTGCTTTTAGTACAGCATTTTCTTCACTAAGACTTTTATTTTGAGATTCTAAGCTAGTTCTCTCTGATTCACATTGGCTTCTTGCTTGTTCACACTCTGTTCTCTTTTCTTCACAGACTTGTTTTTCTTGCTCTGCTTTGTTTGCTTTGGCTTCTGCTTCTTGGGCTTGCTTGATTAAATCTGGATCAACCTTTAGATAATAAGGAAGAGCCATAACAGCAATTAATAAAAATGCTCCCATTGCAGAGGCAAATAAGTCAAGAGCTGACATACTAAAAATATTTATATCTCTGTTTTTTTTCTTCATAATAATCCTTATCCTATTTTATAGATAACATCTTCACTACCAATGACCAACTGGTCACCTGTTGAGAGATAGGCACTATTTCCCTCTAAAACTTCTATGCCATTAATATAAGTACCATTCCCTGAACCTAAATCTGTTATTTGAACTTTTCCATTTTCCATTTTAATCTCTAAGTGAGTTCGTGATACTTCACTATTATCAATAGGAATATCAGATTTTTGAGAACGACCGACAATGATTTTTCCTCGGATTTCTATCGTTGGTAAAGATGAATCTGTAGGTACCAGTTTGGTAATAGGGGTATTTACTGTTTTTCTCTTTGAACCTTTAATACTATAGACATTATTCTCACTAGCAATAAGAAGTTGTTCACCTTTTTGGAGGATAATTTTTTTGTGTGCATCTAATTTTTTTCCATCTATATATGTACCATTTCCAGAGTCTAAATCCTCTACTTCCACCAATGCACCAACCAAAGTAATACGAAGATGTTTCTTAGATACTTCTGTATCTTTGATGGTGATATTACACTCATTCGAACGACCTAGAGTAATGCTTTTTTTACTTTCTAAATTGATAATAGGTAGAGAGGAGTTTTCTGGAACCAAACTCTCTAAGATTGATATGGTCTTCTTTTTGGGTGGTGTAGGTTGAGGAGATGGTGGAGTTGGCAAGACATCTTCTCTTTTTTTGTATTTTCTCATTTTGTCACGAATTAGTTTACTAAGCTCTCCTGATTTAACACTGGAACTACTATTCTTTTTAACCAAATACATTATTAGTACTAAAACAGCAACAATAATAGCTATTGCGATAAAAATAAGTTTAGAATTAGATTGAACAGCAGAGATGTTTTCTTGCATATCAGTAGTATCAATTTCACCTATATCATCAGTAGAGAGTGTATACTGTATATTGTTTTCGTCAAGAACCTTTATGAGCTCCTCTACATGAATTGCCCAACCAATTCCTTCTATAACAACTCCTTCCCTTACTAGTGTAACTTCATCACTATTCTTTACTGTATTGATGCCAATAACTGTTCCTAGTGTACTAAGTAGAGGACCTCCACTATTTCCTCCATTTATAGGAGAACTGGTTTCTATAAGTTTGTAACCTGCAGGGAACTTAGTATTACCAGATGCTTCTAAAATCTTAGAAACATCTCCACTTTTGATTGTTGAATCTAACAGTGCCTGAGTATCTCCAAATAAATCTGACCCTCCTGGATAGCCCAAGGAAAAGCTTTCATGACCTTTCTTTATGAGGCTTGGGTCTTGAAGTCTAAGAAGTTTTCCATCAGAATAATTTTCAATTTTTAAAATGCTTATATCCTTTTTTGGATATGTTTTAATCATCTTTACATCAGTATATTTATAATGTTTATTTAATATATGTAATTTTCCAGGAGCATAACCTTCTGTTACATGATTATTTGTAACCACGAAACCCTTATCATTAATTAAAAATCCTGTACCTGCCCCTTGTCCAGCAATATTATGAACTATAAATGTTGCTTTCTCTGCTATATTAGTGACTTTTACTGCATCGGAAAAGAGTATTGTTCCTATAGCTATTATTAATATGATTATTTTTTTCATTTTTTCTCCCTAGTTAGATTAATTATTGTTTTTTGGATTCTTACCATATTTATTATCATCTTTACTATCTTTAAGAAAATATAAAAACAAAATGATTAATCCAATATAAGGAATTAGAAGAATAAATAATCCCCAAGCACTTTCATCAACATCATGTAATCTTCTTACTGTAACTGCTAAAGATGGGATGAATACACCAAGAAAATAAATACCAAAAAGAATAGGACTCCCCAGAAAGTTAATATCTATTGCTAATAAGGAAAACATAATAATTGTATTGAAAAGTACAAAGTACCAATACTCTGATCGAGTTGCTCTACCTTTGAATGTTGCATATTTTTTTAATACATTTAAGTAATGGTTACTTGTCTCTTTATTGGAAGTACTACTTTCTAAAGTATTGTTCTTAGCTTTTTGTTTTTCAAGTATCGGTTTTGAAGAACTAGACTTCTTCGTAATTTGTGTACTATCTAAAGCTTGTTGAAACCCTTTAACACTCTGAGGTCTATCTTTACCTCTAAAAGATAAAGCCCAATCAACAGCTTTTTTAAAGTCACTACTATAATCTAAATCTTCTCTGTCTTGAAGTCTAACTAATGGGTCATCTTCATCATCTGTAATTGCATCAGCTCTCGCACTCGCTTCAGGAGGAGTAACACCTGTAGCCATTTTATACATTACGGCACCAATGGAGTATAAATCGGTATAAGCATCTTGTTTTGAGGTAGAGCTATATTGTTCTTTTGGTGCATAGCCTTCGGTTAAAACCACAGAAAGAGATTTTGATTTAACTCCCATAGCCATGCGACTAGCACCAAAGTCTATAAGCATTGGTGAAGAGTTCTCTCTAATATAAATATTCCCAGGCTTTATATCTCTATGCAGAAAATTAGCATCATGTACATCTCTTAAGCCATCTAAGATAGGTATAATAATAGAGAGTATTTCTTTCTCACTAAGAGTATTATATCTTGATAGATAACTTTGTAGGTCTTCTCCCTCATCATAGTCCATGACAAAATAAGCTGTACCATTTTCTTCAAATAGACGACTTATTTTGACAATATTTGGATGATTGAATCGTGCCAGAACTTTAGCTTCTTTTAAAAAGCTATCTAAACCATATTCAAAGTGTTCATTGTCTCCTCTTGATTTAGGTACAATAGACTTTGTATGAGCATCTCTGATAGCTATATCATTAGGAAAATACTCTTTTATTACAACTTTTCTATCTAGGTTGGTATCTATTGCTAAGTAGGTTACCCCAAATGTTCCTGCTCCTAATTCCTTGACTATTTCATACCCTAATAATCTACTACCCGTTGGTAAGGCTACTCCACTATGTTCCATTCCTTCTCCTTTTGTTCTAATTTATTTTTATAGTTATAAGATAACTTTTCTTTCAGATTATTGATTCGATGATTCGCATCAATAAGTGTTTGCACTTGAATCTCTTCACTTTTTACTAGAGAGAGAGTCGTTTCAACTAACTTTTTTACTGATATTATATTTTTAGGATCAAGTTGATTTCCAAAAAGTAATAAATCTACACCAGCATTAATAGATAGCTTGATGGTTTCTTGTAAGGAAAAGTGTTTGCTAATAGCATACATTTGTAAATCATCTGTTACAACTACACCTTTGTAGCCCATCTCTTCTCTTAGTTTTTTAGTAACTGTTTTATGTGAAAGTGAAGAAGGATACTTCTCATCTATTTTTTTATTGAACACATGAGCTATCATAATCGTATCTACAAAATTATCCTCTATAAGAATCTTATATGGCTCTAACTCTTCTTCTTTCCAAAAGTTTGTTATCTCTACAAAACCTTTATGTGTATCACCTTTTGATGATCCGTGACCAGGAAAATGTTTTAACGAAGTTAAAATGTTATTATTATGCATAGCTTCAATAAAAATTTTGGAAAACATAACAACTCTTTTAGGGTCTTTCCCATAAGACCTTTTTAGTTTGACAATAACTATATTTTTAGGGTTTATCTCCATATCAACAGATGGGGCAAAATTTAGATTTATTCCTGCGTTTGCAAGAGTTTTTCCCATATCATCATATATCTTTTCTATGGTTTTAATTTTATATTTAGTTGCTATATCTTTAGCCGAAGGGTAGTTGGTTTTAAATCCAGTTTTTATTTTTAATCTCGCAACCTTACCTCCTTCTTGGTCTGTTGCAATAAGAAGTGGATAACTTGAATAATTTTGGAGTTTTTTAGTTAAATTCTTTAGTTGCGTAGGATTTTTTATGTTTTTTGATTTTCCTCTTTTACTTGGGTGTTTATCGAAAAGAATTACACCACCTATATGATACTTTTCTATATCTTTGACTATTTGACTTTTTGTATTGATGTTTGTACCATAAAATCCAACGATAAACATATTACCTATAAGTGCTGTTAACTCTGTATCACTATAGTTTTTTGTTTCTTTCAGCCCATCTACCTTTTTGTTTCCTATAAGAGGTTTTTCTTTATAGACCTTAGTTTCATTAAACTCGTCTAGCTCTCTACCCTCTATAAGAGGCTCTTCTCTAGTGCTCTCTTCTATAAGTAAACTTGCATATAAAGAATCTTCTGCTTTTATGCTTATTTCTTCACTACTCTGATTTACTTCAGTAGAAAGATTTCCCTCCAACTCTTTTAGCTCATCACAACCAGTCATTATTAATATAAATAGTAAAATATATTTTTTCATTATTAATCTACAATAGTTATAGTGATAACTTTAGACAGATATCCTTGTTGATCTAATATGCCATTTCCAGGAACAACTCTGTTTTTTAATGCACCTCTAACTTGAATCTTAAGTTTTTTAACATTTCCTGGAGGGCTATCAAGAGCTATTTTAAAACTATGTTTTTCATATTGACTCCATTTTTCATTATTACTTTCAACCATAAGGTATTTTGCATAAATCGCACCACCAGTAGCTTTACTCCAAATCTTATCACTTCTACCATATGTTTCGATATCTGTACTAAAATTATTAGATATAACATCACCACTAATGGAAGTCAGTTGAGGAAAGCTAAGGGTTACTCCTCCCCTTGATTCATAAACTCCATTATTTTTAAGGGAAGCTGTAATATAAATATTATTTCCTCTTTTTACATGAATAGGGTAGGTGAGCGTTAAGTTAATATTGTCATTATTAATGTCAAGATAGCTTTTTTTACTAAAGTCTATTTTTTGACTTTCGGCTACTCTTATTTCTTCTTGTGACTTTTCATAAGCTCTTCTCTCTCTTTCATATTGTTCTTTTTTTCTTTCTATTTCTTGTTTACTTCTTTTAGCATCTTCTTCTGCTAATTGTTTTCTTTCTGCAAGTCTTCGATTCTCTTCTTCTAATTGTGCTACTCTAGAATTTATTTCAAGATTACTATTTTCTTTATTATTTTTCATAAAGAAAAATCCACCCACAGCTAAAGCAAGTAAAAGTAAGCCAATTATTATAGTTGAGTTATTATTTTTTTCTTTAGGTGCTTCTATTATGATAGTTTCTTTTACTTTATTTTCTTTTTTCTTTTTTTTAGAACTTTTGAGTTTAGTATTAAATGCATCTTTAAGAGCTGTAACACTTTGTGGTCTATCTTTTGGTTTAAATTCTAAAGCCCAATCAATGGCTTCCTTGAAACTATCACTATAGTTTGGATAGTTCATTTCAGATAATTTTATATGAGGATCAGGTTCATCATCTGTAATAGCATTTGCTCTTTCACTTGCTTCTATTGGTGTAGCATCTGTTACCATTTTATACATTACAGCACCTATTGCATAGATGTCTGTATAGGCTGCTTGTTTTGATTTTGAGCTATATTGCTCCTTAGGAGCATAACCAGGAGTTAGTATAATAGAGAGAGATTGTGACTTTACTCCAATTGAGTATCTAGTAGCTCCAAAATCAATTAAGAGTGGACTATTATTGTCTTTTATATAGATATTTCCAGGCTTTATATCTCTATGTAGATAAGACTTATTATGAACTTCCTGTAGACCATCGAGAAGAGGTATCATTATATCAAGAATTTCTTCTTCATTTAAGTGAGAATTTTCTTCTAAGTAGTCTTCTAAGTCTTTGCCTTTTTCATAATCCATAATAAAATAAGCAGTATTATTGCTTTCACAAAAACTATTTACTCTTACAACATTGGGATGATTAAATTTTGCTAAAACTTGTGCTTCTTTGAGAAAACTACTTAGACCATATTCAAAATTTTCTTTGTCATTATTTGTTTTGGCAGAAATAGTAGAGTCACTATTTCGGATAGCAATGTCATTTGGAAAATATTCTTTAATAACCACTTGTTTATTTAGATAGTTGTCTTTTGCTAAATATGTTATACCAAAAGTACCTGAACCAAGAACTTTTTTAATTGTGAATTCATTGAGTTCGCTACCTATTTTTAATTCTACTCCACTATTTCCCATTTTTATTTCTCCTTATTGTTGTAGACTAATTGTCTTATTTACATTAGTTAAGCTTATATTTGCATCAACTATATTGGTGGTTTTATTATTTTCAGGAGATATACTTTGATTTGTGTCAATTGTTTGATTCCTGTCATATAGAGTAATAATATTCAATTTATTATTTTCTTCATGCTTGATATAAAAAAAAGAAGAAATAAGTAAAACAATAATTGCAGAAAGAAAGATAATAACAAAATTAATTTTACCTTTTTTTTCTTTGTTAATTATTTCTTTAGATTCACTTGTTTTTTCTTTACTTTTTGCAGTATTTGGTATTTTCTTAGTTAAATCTACTTTTTCTTTTTGAAATACAAGTACAACAGTATTATCTTGATTTGGCATACCTTTTTTCTCAATAGACCCCACTAAAATATCAGCTATTTCTTGAGGCTTAATACGATTTAAAATAATGGTTTCAATTTGTCTTTGGCTTAGTGTATGTAGTCCATCACTTGCTAAGATGAAAATATCATCATCTTCTAATTTGATTTGTGACTGTTCTAAAAAAGGAATTTCATAACCAGTTAAAGCACTTGTTAGAGCATGACGATTAGGACTGGAATCAGCTTCTTCTTGGCTAATTAAGCCTTTGTCTACCTCTTCTTGTAATTCTCCTGCTACTGAGTGGTCTGCATTAATGCGTACAAGTTCACCTTTTCTATATCTATATAGGATACTATCGCCAACATTAATCCAGTATAAAGTACTTTTCGTAGCATAAGTAGCTATAAGGGTGTTACCCATATCTGCCAATGAATCATCTTCATTTTTTATAGATTCTAAGTGTTCATTTGCATAATTGGTAGAAAGTACTAAAAGTTCTTCTATTTTATCTTCTCTAAAATTTTCCTTAAAAAAACTCAAAAATGATTTAACAGAGATACTACTGGCAACTTCACCACCTTCGTATCCTCCCATACCATCAGCAACGATACTTAGCAGACCATTATCCATAGGTAATGAAGCAAAATAGTCTTCTTGATTATCTCTTTTTCCAATGATTCCTGCATTACCTAATTCAAACATTTATTTACATCTCCCAGCAAAATTCACTATTACAAAAAGGTATAAATTTCAATATAGTACTACCTATCTCTATAGTGTCTCCTAATGCTAATTCATTACCATTTCCTCCTACACGACCCCCATTATGTGATGTAGATGTAGTCCCTCTTTCGAGATAAAATTGACCACTTTTTAAATCATATTCAATTAAGCAATGTCTTTCTCTTGAAATTTCACTATCTCCATTATCTATATTAATAGTATTTATATTACCTCTTCCTATTGTATTAATTCCTGGAATAATTCTGAAATCTCTTCCTTTTTGTAGCCCTTCAAAAACAACTAACCAACCAACAACTGGTGCATCTGAATAGGCACTTTTTGTTTCTAATGTTGATTCATCTTTCTTTGTTTTTTTTCTTGCCCAAGGAGCTACTGTTTTGGATCCACTATTTTTATCTAGCTTTAGTTTATTATCTCTTATAAACGTATCTTTTTCAGAAGAAACTTCTGTTTTAGGGTGAGGCTTAGCTCTAATTGATGTTTTTTCATCATTTCCTCTTCCACTTGTGCAGTGTGGACAGCTACTGTGTTTACTATTATCATAATGGTGCTCGTTTGCATCACATCTTACCATTGCCATATTTAATCCTTTTGTGTATATAGTCTGTTAATAAAGTTATCTAAGGCATATTGTCCTATAGTAACTAAGTTTTTTTCTTCCCTACCTTGGGTCAAGTGCATAATAAACACTAAGATAGCACTCATAATGAGTGCTACAAAAGTTGTATCAAATGCAACGGCTAATCGTCCTGTAAGCTCTGCTACAAACTGGTCACCTTGACCATTTACTTGACCAGCATAAGCTAAAGCTGTTGCAATACCTATAACGGTACCAATAAACCCCATGGTAGGGATGAGCCATGTAATATAGCGAATCATATTATAATGGGTATCAATTTTACTACTTTGTATTTCTAGTTGAGCGTTAAGTATATTTTGTGTCTGTTCGATGGAGTGACTTGTTTGAAATTGCATAATTAATTTTTTAACAAGATTGGCTAAACTTCCATCAACCTTTGCATCTCGTTTGACATCTTGTGATAGCGTTGACATATCATTTATTTCTAAGATGGAGTGATCATCTTCTGGTAGATAGTGCTTGTTTATTCCTGCATTGATTTCGCTAATTTCCAAAAATCGGTAAAGTAGCTCTCCTAATCCAATAAAAAAAAGTACCCACATGATATTTTGAATGGTCATACCGTAATACTCATCCCAATGTGACTTATCCAAAAAACGATCTTTTATTAAAGTGTCTGAAATAATTGCATCCAGTATAAAAATTGTTGCTATTCCTAAAATAATCATTACGATAAAGATTATTAACCTTCTGTTTTGTGTTGCCATCAGTTTATCTCCTTAAAATGTCTGTCGCTACCACATTTTGGACAAATCTCATTTGAAAAAATAGGAGTAGTACAAGCTAAACATCGTATTCGTTTACCTTTTCCTACTTTAACATCAATGGGTGTCTCTATCTTCTCTTCTATAGGTGTATCGACCTTACTATTTTCATAATAGTTTCCATTTAATATAATGAGTTCTGAACTCTCTACACCTTTTGTCATCTTTGCAGAACTAACTATCTCCCTTAGTAAACATCTTTTTTTACCAAAATATATCTCATCGTCTAACCGTACTTCATAGTGTTGATTTAGCTGAATGGTCTCATTACTATATAGTAAAAATGTTCCATTTTTACTATTATTATCTATAAGATAAAATTTTCCATCTTGATAGTTTAGCGTAGCATGATTGCCTGATACTGTATCATTGTCTAATGGTATATGTGCATAATCAGCTGAAGCTCTGCCGATTAGCCATGCTTGATTTTTCATTTTTCAATTCTCCTCTCTTGATTTTTTTAATTTAATAAATCTACTACTTCGTTAGTAACATCTTTCCCTCCAGTTGTATTGGTAAATATTGAACCAATCGTATAGATCGGTCCCCATGGAAATCCCCACCAACCCAAAACCAATGAGGTAAGAGTAAAGCCAAAACTTTTTCCAAATGTTCCCTCTCCTGCTTTTATAAAGTATATTTTTGTTGGGCGTTTAAATGTCATAATAAGAATAGAGATACAATACTCAAACATTACAAATTTTCCACCGTTTTGTAGCTCTTGGTTTAATTCTTCTAAACTCATATTTATATCTATAACATCATCACCTATAGTGATTGATGGTATAAACTTATTTTCATAACCTATTATCTTTGATGTTGAAAATTCATAATTTTGATTAATAAGTTCAATACTATGTTCATAATTATAGGTTACTAAATTACTGTTAGTATTAGGAGTTTTTAGACCTTCAGTTGTTAATATATAGTCAGTTCCTTTAATATTATAAATTTTTCCAATTTCTATTTTATTATCATCAAGTGGTAATTCAGGTTTAGGGAGAGGTGGAGAACTGATTTTTGTACTATCCAAAACTCGTTGAAACTCGACCACCCCCTGAGGACGATACTTCCCAGAAAACATCAAAGCCCAATCAACAGCTTCTTTAAAGTTGTCAGAGTAGTTTAAATCATCCCTATCTTGAAGCTTTACAATAGGGTCAGGTTCATCATCAGTAA
>DQSS01000136.1 GCA_015663165.1 Arcobacter sp.
GAAGAAGGAAATAATACATTTCAGACATATCGAGAAGATAACTATATTAGTAAATTTGCAAAACTCTCTATTGATATTGCAAAAGACTATATAAGAACAGAAAAGTCTCTTTTACATAGTAAGCAAATAATTTATAAAAAAGAGGGGATTAATTTAAAACTATTAATGAATGGTGATTCAATTAATAACTTTAAAATCCTTTTAATAAATCAAGAAATCTAATTATTTATTAATCTTTTGGTATTCTTAACTATATTTATATTCGCATCAAATATCTTATTGTATATTTCAATGGCTTTCTCTTGGTCAAATCCATTTTTTAGTAATATGGCTGTTATTCCATTTTCACCATTTTCTGTATTATCTTGTAATCTAACTTTTGATGTATTACTAATTTGTTTTTTAGATATATCTAGTATTTTAAAATCTTCCTGAAAGATTTCCCACATTAGCCCAGGCTTTTCACCGAGTAATGCAATGTCTTCTTCTGTTATTGAAACAATTCTTCCGAGAACGGAGATATCATAATATGGATTTTCTAATTGTATTTGATGATGATAAAAAGGCTTAATCATTCTTGCCCCAGCATGTTTTGCTAAGCCACTTCCTAATTGATAATTATATTTACTACTATTATTTACATTGCCCCAAACATAGATAATACGTTCTTCTACTTTTTTGATTCTATCTTGATTTATTTTTTGCAACAGAACTTCTTGTTTTTTTATAGGATGATACACAATCCAATCGGTATAATCTCCAACTGCTTCATTTACCGCCTCGCCACTAAAGGCCATGGCTAAACCTTTTTCTTTTAACTTTTTACCCAATAAAAGCATACCTACTGCACAGTATATATTGAACAGATGATAAGATTCACTTACCTCAACCGCTTTTTCAAAAGTATCAGATATCTCTTTTTCTGTTAATTCAATGATATGATGTTTTATTTTTAACTGTTTGGCTATATTAATAGCCTGTGCAACATCTCCTATTCGATGTCCTGCACTAATAGTATATGCCTCAAATTCAATATTTAATCTTTTTAAAACAACCGCAACGGTAAGACTATCAAGCCCCCCAGACAATAATAAATTAATTTTATTATTTCCATAGGTCTTGGCTCTTTTTTCCGTAGAATCAAAAATATGATTACGTATTTCTTTAAAATAATTTAATTTACTATTCGGTATGTTGAGTTGAAAGTTTTTTACTTGTTCTCTAAAGTTTAAATATAACTGTGGAGAAACAGAACGAATTGAGTTTTCAAAGTTGTTTTGATTTAAATTCGATAAATCAAATACTTGAAAAGAAGAATGAGGAAAAGCTTTTATATATTGATAATCATATTTGTCTTTTGTAGCATTACGAATAGCTAAAATTGTATTTGCAACATATATTCCATTTGAAGTTATCAAATAATGTAACGGAACTTCTCCTATCCAGTCACGAGCAAGAAAAAGATGTTTTTCTTGCTCATCATAATATAAAGTAGAAAACCTACCATTTACTTGTTTTAGAAAATCTTTTCCAAATTGTTTGAACCCTTGATATATAAATTTATCTATATATTGATTACTATATTTTATTTTTTCTTGATTAGGCATACGAAAAGGATATACTTTTAAAACATAATCTATATTCCAGATGATACCTTTATGGATTCGTAAATCAATAATATTTCTCATCTGTTACTTTGTTTCATATTATTTGGAATTAAGTAGCTCACAATTATAAATACAGGTAACTGAATTATAAAACTTATAATTGGTATTTTGAAACCATAGGGGATTGTAATATCGATTAGTTTAAATTCAAGTACAAGCATGATAAATAGACCAATAATTAATGCCATTAATCCACCATATTTAGAAGCTTTTGTCCATGCTATAGGTCCTATTAATGGTACTAATAATAGTAGAGCAATACCAGTTCCTTTGCTGGCTAATAAAATTATACTTCCTTGGTTTTCAGGCTTCATCGCTAAATATCCAAGTAGAAATACAAAAGTCAAAACAAATATTCTTCCTATTAATCTTTCCTTTTCTTTTGGGATACTTTTTTTTGCTATAGGCGAGATAATGTCTTTTACAAAGATTGATGAAGCTGATAACATTTGTGAATCTACGGTAGACATACCGGCAGCAAATGTAGCAAGCATAAGTAATGGTAATAAAGTTGGAGCCAAGTCTTTGAAAATAGTTGGTACCAGTTTATCTGAGTCTTGTAAGTTCTCGAAAATACCTATACCTAAAGTCCCCATTATTAATGAAGGAATAACAATAAGTATTAATGCGAGAACTGTTCCAATTACAATGCTTTTAGTTAGAGCTTCCGCACTCTTTGCCATATAAATTCTTTGCCACATATGAGGTAATAAAATATATCCGAATGTCCAAATAACAGCTAAAGAAAGTGGTGAACCAAAATTATCAGGATTAAAGTTAAAAGCCTTATGATTAATTTCAATAGATGTCCTATATGCCTCAGTTCCAGCCTCATTAAAAACTAAAACTGCTCCAATAATCATCAACCCTCCAAATAATACTCCTTGCAGTATATCTGTCCAAACTATAGCTCTAATACCTCCAATTATTGTATAAATAGCAATACCAGATAAGGCAATTAATACCCCTGTCTCATAGCTTAGTATTCCAGCTGTTGATGCTTCTAATGCTTTTCCAATTCCCACTAGTTGAATTAAAGAATAAGGTAAAATAGCCAATAGTCCAATAATCCCCACTATATATTTTACAACAATACTATTATAAAAATCCCCCAACATATCTGCAGGTGTTACATACCCTTTTTCCCTTCCTAAATGCCATATCTTCCTACCAATAAACCATAATAAAAATGGACTTGCAACAACTAATAGACCATGAGGGAGAAACCAATTAACACCATTTTTAAAGTAGAATCCAGGGGAACCAAGAAAGGCAAAAGTACTCATCCATGTAGCAAACATTGTCATGGATAAAGAAAACCAATTCAATGATCTATTTGCAATAAAGTAGTCTTCAGAAGTATTAATACTTTTCTTGTTTGCGATTATCCCCAGTAAAATACTTATAATTAAATATATACCTATTGTAAATAAAATAATTTTTTCCATTTTCTATAACCTTTTGTCTATTTCAATCGCCCATTGACGAAATATAGTTATGTATGCAATAATACTCAAGACAACTAGTAATATAAAATCAACAAGTAACCATAATACTGATAAGGGAATACCTAAAATCAACTGATTACTATTCCCTAAAATACCAACTGCTGGAAAAAAAGCTAATAAAATAAGACTTAGAAATGTAATTAAAAGTAACTTTTCTTTTTTTTTCATATTTATATCCTCTTGTAATTATTTTATCATACTATATGTTAAAATAAAAAGCAAAGTGTACTAATTTAAACTTATTATTTATGAAGAGTCTCTCTGAGTACACAAAACCACTAAGAAGAATATTTGGCTTGTTAACAGGGTCTAGTACAAAAGGAATGATGGGTCATTTTGAAGAGAGAAGATTTTTAAACTTCTCAAATAAAGGGCTTGTACTCAATGGAGATGATAAAAGACTATCTGAAAAAGAAAGCTTTAACCATATGGGAATCATAGCAAGAACAGGTGGAGGAAAAACCACAGCTTACATAGTGCCAAATATACTAAAACTTGCCCTTGGTAAAACATCTATGGTAGTAACTGATTTAAGTGGAGAACTCTATCAAAAAACCAGTGGTTTTTTAAAAAAGAAAGGTTATAAAATCTATGTACTAGACCCCGAAGACTTAAACACCTCTATAGGTTATAATCCTCTTTATTATGCAATGTCCAGTATAGAAATAGATGAGATAGCAGAAATACTAATAAAGTCAGCCAATCCTGGTCAAATTAAAACAGAAGATAAAATGTGGTTAGATGGAGCTAAAACCTTTTTAACCATACTGATTAAAGTACTTGTAGCTACTAAAGACCATAACTACATCAACCTAGCCAACTTAAAACACCTCATAAATAACTTTGGAGAAAATGGCTCAAATCTTGATGAACTCATTTTTAAATATGCAGATGAAAAAACCTTTTCTGAATGGAAAGGGTTTGTAAGTGGAAACACTAGAACGGTACAAAGTTTCATAAGCACAGCCAACACAGCATTAAATGCTATAGGAATTAATGATAACCTAGCAGAACTAACAAGTTCTCATACTATCAACTTCAAAAACTTTAGAGAAGAAAAAAGTATACTCTACATTAGAATACCCGCACAAAAGCAAGAGCAGTACAACTTTTTACTAAATCTTTTGGGTCTAGTAAACTTTAGAGGTTATTTTTTCTAAGATTCTTCAATAGTATAACATAGATATCATTATGCCTATTGTTGAATCCAAACTCACTCTCTTTAAGATGCAAATAAAACATCTCATTCCTCA
>DQSS01000196.1 GCA_015663165.1 Arcobacter sp.
CTCACATCTTTGAATATATATCTCACATAACTTTCTATTTAATAAATCTTCTTCAATCAATAAGTTTCTAAAAATTAAAATAGCATCATCAAACGAAGCTTCTCTAAATAACATAATTGCTTTTTCAAAGTTTTCAATTTGTTCAGATAAAAATTCATCAGGCTTACCCTTTGCTACTACTTGATATATATTAAAAGCATCACTTGTTCCATCTACTTGAATAATATCCATTAGTAATATGATATAATCTTCTTTTAGTCCATCTTTTGTACTTTGAGAGATAATTATATCTGCATGATAATATTTACCAACTTGTTCTAAAACTGCTGTATGATTCACAGCTTTACCCATAACAGTATAATCACTTCTTAACTCTCCACCAACTTCACCAACAAATGCTTCACCAGTATTTATACCGATTCTTATATGTATCACTGGCATTTCTTCTTCTATATTTATTTCATTTAGTTCGGTTAATAAATCTATTTGTTCTATCGCTGAAGATACAGCCGTATCTTCATGATTATCGACATCGTAAGGTGCATTCCAATAAGCCATAATAGCATCGCCCATAAATTTATCGACTGTACCTTTACCAATCATAATATTTTTTGTCATTGCATCCATATATCTATTTATAAATCTTGTTAAATTATCTGGATCATCAATCTTTTCTGTAATCTTTGTAAAGCCTTTTATATCACTAAAAAATATAGTAATATGTTTTCTCTTGGTAGATGTATCACCTTTTCTATTTGAAGTATCAAGTAAATCATCCATAACTTGCTTAGAAACCTTTGAAGCAAACTTTCCTTTGATATTTATCATATCATACTTATTTTGCAAGAAATGGGCAATTATAGAAACAGTTAATGCCAAAATAATAGTCTCAATTACATAAGTTGTATCAATCATATATCCATATTCATCAAATAGATGTTTAAATACAAAATAAGATATTACTGCACTACTTAATGATACTAAAAAGTTAGAAAGTGCTGAACCATAAAAAATGGAAGTAAGAATTAGCATAGATATAATAATACTAGCAATAATATTAAATTTATTTTCCCATACTGGTTTAACTAAATAGCTATTTCCCAAAATATTTTCTATCATGTTTACTTGCATATCAATTGCTGATATATGTGTATTAAAAGGAGTTGGAGTAAATTGAGATATTCCTGTAGCATTACTTCCTACTAAAACAATTTTAGATGCTATATCACTCAATAAAAAATTATTAAAATTCTTATTTAAAATATCTACAGCTGAAATATGTACAAAATCGTTTTTAGGACTCATATAGTTTACATACATACTTCCTGTATTATCAATTGGTATTTTTATATCAGCTAATTTTACATGATTTCCTTTAGAATCTTTGAAAATATTAACTTCTCTTGCAGAATAAATAGTACGAATCATTTCAAGTGCTAAAGAAGGGAATAATTGTCCTTTATATTGCATTACTAAGGGTGCATATACTATTCTTCCATTATCATCTCGTATAGTATTTAAAAATCCACTTGAATATGAACTATCTTGAATAATTGGTATATTTAGAAAAACTGAATTTGTTTCATAAAATTCTATTTTAGAAGTTTTTTGTTTTAAGACAGCAGGAATATACGGTGTTTCATGATTCTCCTCATTGCCATCTGTATCATAAAAGTTATACCCAAGTATAATAGGAACTTCAGAATCTTCTATAACCAATCCTAAAGTTTCATCATAGTTTTCTAGTGGTTCATTTGTGTCTGAATCTCTATATAGATGAGATGGTGAGGTTCTATCTTCTTCAGAGAATACAATTCTAAATCCAATACTTGAAGGATTTAATTCAATAATATTTTGAAGTAGATTTGCTATAATATTTCTACTCCATGGCCATTGTCCCACTTCATTGATACTTTTATCATCAATATCTATTACTACGACATTTTTATTGATATTTTTAGTTTCTCTTGAATTAAAAAATATATCAATTACTTTACTATTTATGTATTCAAGATGGCCTTCATACTTGTAGTTTCCGACAATAACTATTCCACATACTAGAAGCACTAATGCCAAATATTTCAATAAAGATTTCATATTATTCCTGATTTAAAATTTAATACCTATTTTACATTAATAATGTTAAAATATAGATATATCTAAAGGACATTACTATTTTACCTAGAATACTATTTTTATCTTTTTTTACTGTTATTTTTGGCTATGGCGCTAGTATTGGTGTTATAGAAAAAGGAAAGCTAGATAGGTTTGAGCATGCTTTTGCCTTAATATCTAGGTATGGTAAAGTTATTTCAGTTGATAAAGTTGGATTTAAAATCAGAAAAAATGACTTAATAAAAACTTTTAGAAAATCTACTCTACAAATTAGATTAAAAGATAATACAGTTATAAAAATTGGTAAGAAAACAACTTTTAGAATTGATAAATATATTTTTGACACTAAAAATGCTAAGAATAATAAAGCCAATATGACTATTCAAAATGGTACCTTCCAAATTAAAACTGGTGCCATTGGAGATAAAGCTCCTAAAAACTTCAAGATAAAAACAAAATTTTCTACTATAGGACTTAGAGGATGATAAAAAAAATCATAATAAGCATAATATTTGTTACAAATATATTTGCAGCAATAATTACAGGAAACCAAAGTAAAGTAAGTATTACAGGTGGTAGTATGGATGTTTCAGCTCAAGGAGTTACACAAACAGTAAACTCTGGACAAATGACAACAATAGGAGAAGGAAAAGCTCCTACAAAAGCAAGAGGTATCTATCCTGGTGATTTCAACGATGTTTATAGTGAACTCTCAGCAGAAAAAGAAAAAAGAAATATAAATATAAGATTTGTACCTGTAAACTTTATATTAGCAAAAAAAATCAAATCAGAACTTATCAAAAAAAAACTAATAAGATCTAAATTTAAATTTAAAAGATCTCCAAAAGGAACTGAACTTACTATTAATAATACAAGTTTAAAATCTATACGAGATATATATCCAAACTATTACAAAATATTAAGTAAGTTCTTTGATAAACCAAAAAATAAAGGTACTGTTCCTACTATTACCATACAAGTAAGAACAATCAAAAAATATCATTTTGAGTTGTATAAAAAATACTATTAATAAACTTCTTTAGTTTTATTTTTCCGTTAGAGAATTTCTTGATATATCTTTCAATGGCTTAAGTATATATTGCATAATAGTCTTTTTTCCAGTAAGGATATTGATATTTGCAACCATACCTGGAAGTATTGGTAATTCTGGTGCAAATTCTTGCTTATTTGCCATAACTCTTACTAGATAATATGTTGCTTGTGAAGCTTGGTCTGTTTGACTATCTGCTGAGATAAACAATACTCTACCTTCAAGTAGTCCGTATTTTGAAGTATCATAAGCAGTAATTGCTATCTTTACATTTTGCCCACTCCACACAAGAGCTCTATCTGATGTTTTTATTTTTGCTTCTATGATTAAAGAATCATTATTTGGTGTAATTTCTGCAACTTTATCACCTGCTTTGATAATACCACCTACAGTATAAAAATACAACTTTTGGATGGTACCATCAACAGGTGATATTATTGCCCTTCTTGTACTTCTATCTTTATCTGCTTTTGCTTTTTGAACTAATGAATTAATTTCAACTTGAACCTTAGAATATTCTTTTAATAGCTTTGCTTTTATTTCAGATTTTACTGTTTTTACTTTTCCAAGTGCTTCATTTATCTCTTGCTGTACAATTGGTAAAGTGTTTCTTGTGTTTGATATTTTTGTTACAAGTGCTTGTTTTATTTGTAATTCTTTTAAGTATTTTTGTTTTGATACTACTTTCTTTTTGTACATTTTATCGAACATCTTCATATTTTCACGCGATAATTGTAACTCTAAATTCAAGTCATATTCTTTAGCTTCTAACTCTTTATATTTTAGTATCTTTTGTTTCAGTTGATTTTCTGAAATTCCAATCTTTTGTAGATTTGTTCTAGTATCTACTTCAAATATTTGTCTTTCATTTTCTACAATATCTGGTATTGAAGCTTTTAATTCTTCAGAGAATTCTATATCTTCATTTAGATTTATCTCATTTAAAATTCTTATTAAAGCTGCTTGAAGAGCATCTAACTGAATCTCTTTGGCTTTAGAATCTGCTGTAAAAAATGATTGAGATAATTCATATATAACATCTCCTTTTTTTACTTCATCCCCTTCTCTCACAAGTATACTAGATACAATTCCACCTTCTAGATGTTGAAGAACTTTTGTTTTTCCAGAAGGTACAACTTTACCATCACCTTTTACCATTTCATCTAATTCACTAAATGTAGCCCATGTAAGAAAAAATGTGAATAGAAGCATAATAGGAATCACAATAATTTTATAGTTCCATTTTTCTTCTTCAAATAGTCTATTCATTACTATTTTTTTCCTCTAAGTGCATTTAAAATAACATCTTTGGGTCCATCTGCAGCAATTTTACCATCAGTTAAAACTATAACTCTATCCACTAAATCTAAAGCAGTAAACCTATGAGTAATTACTATTAATGTTTTATTTACTATAATTTCCTTTAATTTAGTAACAAGAGTTTTTTCTAATCCAATATCAAGACCAGTAGTTGGTTCATCTAGTATCAAAACTGATGGGTTATTAACTATAGCTCTAGCTAATGCTACTAGGTGTCTTTGTCCAACAGATAAATTACGCCCCCCTTCTCCCACGGGCATGCCATCTCCTTGTCCACTTTTCTTGACAAGATTTTCCAATCCAATCATTTTAATAACATTCATCATTTTTTCTTTTGATATGGGAGCTGATAATTCTATATTTTCTTTTAATGAACCTGAAAATAAAAATGGTTCTTGTGGCATTACCCCTATATTTTGCCTTAACTCTACAGGATGAACTGTTGATAAATCATGTCCATCTATAAAAATACTTCCCTTAGATGGGATATCAAGTCCAGTTAGCATTCTTAAGATTGTACTTTTACCTGCGCCTGTTTGACCAATTATACCAACTCTTTCTCCTGCTTTTATATTTAGATTTAACTTATCAACAGATGCATATTTGCTATCTTTATAAAAAAAGCTCACATCTTTAAATTCTATTTCACCTTTTAATTTGCCAATTCCTATTTCAATTTGTTTATCAGTTTCAGTTGGTAAATGCCAAAAATCATTTATAATAATCAAAGATTCTCGTATCTCTTTAAATCTTATTATTATTCCTGATAACTGAACAATAGGAACCATAGACCTAGTAGCTAATATAGTTACAGCAATTAATCCACCAACAGATAGATTATTTGCAGCTATTTCATATACTCCTACAATTATAACCCCTAATGTTAGGAATTGCATAATTGTTTGAGATAAATTTATAGAAAATACATTTATAGATTGTATTTTCATAGATATTGTATCAGAAAAAGCTACAATATTTCTCCAATTAAATAACTTTGTAGGCACTGCATTTGAAAGCTTTATCATCTCAGAACCTTGTATAAGTTCTACAAGATAACTTTGTTTTGTTTGCATATTTTGCAATCTATCTTTACTTAGTTGAGAAATTGGTATTTGCATAACAAGATTAAACACTATTATAAATACTGCAATAAAAAAAGGAACCATAGCAACAGCAGGAGATATTAAATACATAGTAAATAATGCGATAAAGAAAAATGGAAAGTCAATAACCTGAACAATACTTCTTGCAGCAAAGAACTCTTTTACCTGAGATAATTCTCTAAATAAATTTGCTTTCATACCCGTAAGCATAGTATCATACCCAGCACGCACATTTAGCATTCTTTTCATAAGTTCATCTTCAAAATACATACCAAGTCTTTTTCCAACTTTTTCAATGATATGATTCCTTACACTTTTAAATATAATATCAAAAACAAGTATAATCATAACTCCACCAGCAAGTACAAAAAGCGTATCAGTTGCATTATTTGGTACAACTCTATCATATACGCTCATAGTAAAAAGAGGAATTGCTAAAGCAAATACATTTATAAAAAAAGTAAGCATACCTATTTCTACATATGATCTCCAAAATGATTTTACAGGTTTCCAAAACCAAGATTGACTTTTATCTATATCTATAAATTCACTTTTCTTTTGATCTCTAAAAATCAAAATTGTAGAAGTAAAATTTTTTAAATACTTAACATCATAATTCTTTTTTTCTTTTGTTACTGGATTTATAAGAGTAACTTCTCTATTTGCTTTATTTGCAAAAATAGAAGGATTTCCTTTTTTATCAAAAATAATACAAGGGAGAAAATAATGTGCAATATCACTTGCAGGTATATCTTTACAAACAGCATTAAGTCCCATTTCTGTCGC
>DQSS01000363.1 GCA_015663165.1 Arcobacter sp.
ATGAAAGGTCAAGAAGACATAGACCCTACAAAAGCAAGTATGGATAGTGATAGTTATAATGTACTAACTCCTTTTAAGAGAATACTAATACTTCTTGCAGGTCCTTTTGCAAACTTTCTTTTAGCATTTGTTTTATATTTTGCAATTGCACTTATGGGACACCAAACTTTAGGTACTACGATAGGTAAAGTAGTAAAAGATTCTCCTGCAATGAATGCTGGTATATTAAAAGATGATAAAATTTTACAAATAAACCAAACAAAAATAAAATCTTGGAATGACTTGTCAAAAGTTATTAAATCATCAGATTCAACTATGAAATTTGTAGTACAAAGAAACAATCAAATAAGAGTACTAACTGTAAGAGCAAAACTAACAGACACTAAAAATATATTCAAAGAAGATGTTAAAAGAATGATGGTAGGTATATCACCTGCTCCAATTGCTGTCAATATGACATATGATTTATTTTCTGGTTTAACATTTGCTTATGATAAAACTATAGAATCTAGTAAAATGATATTTCAAAGTGTACAAAAGATGATTCAAGGAATTGTTCCATCTAGTGAAGTTGGTGGGGTTATTACTATTGGAAAAGTTATATCTGATGCTTCTGAAAATGGAATAGTTGCATTGTTTTTAATAGCAGCTCTTATATCAGTAAATCTGGGGGTTTTAAACCTTCTTCCTATACCAGCTCTTGATGGTGGACATATCATGTTCAATCTATATGAGATGATTACAAGAAGAAAACCAAGTGAAAAAGTACTTATTGTACTTACCATTGCAGGATGGGCAATATTATTAGGACTTATGGGATTAGGTCTTTACAACGATATAAATAGATTATTTTAAAGGATAAATGAAATGATAACAAAAGAACAAGCAATAACAAACTTAGATAACCTTATTACAAAAGTTGAATTTGCAAGATTACAAGTAAGCGATCATCATATAGTACAAGTAGTTGCGGTAAGTAAATATAGCACACAAGAAGAAGTAGAAATTTTATACCAAGCTGGACAAAGGGCTTTTGGAGAAAACAAGGTACAAGATTTAAAAAATAAATCAATAGCTTTAGATAAGCACCCTATTTCGTGGCATTTTATAGGAACACTACAAAAAAATAAGATAAACAATCTTATAGATTTAAATCCAACTTTAATGCACTCACTTGATTCATTTGAATTAGCCCAAGAACTAAACAAAAAACTTGAAGCTAAAGGTAAAAAGATGAATTGTTTACTACAAGTAAATTCTGCAAAAGAAGATGCAAAGTCAGGAGTAAGTGCAAATGATGCTGTTGAAATATACTCTATGATTATAAAAGAGTGTCCAAACATAGTATTAAAAGGTGTTATGAGTATTGGTGCACATAGTACAGATACAAGTGATATAAAAAAGAGTTTTGATATTACAAAAGCCATCTTTGATAAATGTGATGGTGCTAAGATATGTTCTATGGGTATGAGTAATGACTATACTTTAGCAATATCATGTGGGTCTAATATGATTCGTGTAGGTAGTGCATTGTTTAAATAATATTTTCTTATATCTTTGGTGTAACATATAACTATTATTTATATTGTTTTAATATATAAAAAGATAGAATAATATAAATATCTAACAAAATAGAAACAATACAAGGGATTTACATGTTTTTTTCAAACTGTGATAAGCAAGATAGACAAATTTCAGAATTAAAATTAGAAATATCTGAATTAACTAAAAAACTGCAAGATAATGAAGTAGAAAAAAACAAATCAGTACAATCAATAACAGAGCAATATGAGCAGAAACTTCAAGATACTATAAGTAGATATGACACTATGAATAAAATTGCTTTATTTTCAACAGAAGAAGCAATAATTGCACTTGATGAAAATAAAGAGATAATCTTTAGTAACGATAAAGCAAATGAAAATATAAAAGATGTAGAAAATCTTAAATCAGCGATTATAAAAAGAGACAACAGAGTCATACTAGCTGATTGTGAAGCTAAAATTCATTATAAAGAAGAAAATAATCTTCTATTAGTATCTTTAGTTAAAACCAGTCTTAACGACAGTGGAGATAGTGATAGCTTACTTCACACTCATAACTTAAATATAAATAAATCCCTAAGTGATACTCAGAACACTTATACTCAACTGCTAGAAGAATTAAAAAATATGGCAAATGAAGCACGGAGTACTTCTGATGGATCAAATGAAGGTCTAGACCTAACCAAAAATATTGTTAAAGATACTTCAAACCTATCTAAAGAAATAGAAACAGAAGAGATTATCGTTAATTCTTTAGTTGAAAAAAGTAAAGATATAACAGAAGCAATTACAGTAATTGATAAAATTGCCTTTCAGACAAATATTCTTTCTTTAAATGCAGCAGTAGAAGCAGCAACGGCAGGAGAAGCTGGAAAAGGATTTGCAGTTGTTGCTCAAGAAGTAAGAAATCTTGCAACAAGATCAGCAGATGCTGCAAAAGAGATTAAGCTATTAGTAGAAGCAATTCAATTTGAAGTATCTCGCATAAAAAATAGTTCTTCTATAGTTGGTAGTGTTGTTAAAGAGACAAAAGATAGAGTGGATATTTTAATTACATTAATGAACAGTTTTCAAAAAAATGCAAATAGATCTGTTTTTGAAGTAGATAGCATCAGTAATAAAATTTTCATAAATCTTGCTAAATTAGATCATACAATATACAAGAATAATCTATACCAACTTATTTTTGGAGAAGAAAATAGCTTTAATGCTGTAGATCATCATAATTGTCGTCTTGGTAAATGGTATGATCATGGATTAGGAAAGACAGAGTTTAGTTTTACTAAGTCATATAAAGGACTGGAAAATGTTCACAAAATTGTTCATGATGAAGCAAATGCTTTAGCTGTACAATGTTCAGGTGGAAGTGTTACATGTAGTAAGGCTAAAATACAAAATAGTATCAACATAATAGAAGATGCTAGTAAAGAAGTATTTAGTAATTTAGATTCTATACTAAGTGAAAAAAATGATCATGTTATGAAAGTGGCTGCAAAAAACTTATTCAACTAACTTAAAAAGGATTAATATGAATGATAATAAATATAAAATAGCAATAGTAGACGATGAAAATGAAATACTAACAATGATAAGTAAATTTTTAAACAGAAGCGGAAAGTATGATGTAAGCACATATACAAACCCAATAGTAGCTATAGATGCAATCGGAAAGACACTGACTTAATACTTTTAGATATTATGATGCCACAAATGAATGGACTAGATGCCTTAGAAAAAATTTTAGCAAATAATCCAAAGCAAAAAGTAATAATGATGACAGCGTACTCAACACTCGATAAAGTACTTAACTCACATAAAGAAGGTGCTGTACACTATCTTATGAAACCATTTGACTCATTGTCAATTTTAGAAAATAAAATAGATGAAGTACTTAATACTTAAAATAAATGGAAGATAATAAAAATATAGCTAAATATATTATAATACTACCGATTGTGTCTTTTGTCCTACTTTCTTGTATTATCTTATATATTGTTATTGACTCTCAGAATAAGCACTTAGCAGAAGATATAAGTGAGATAAAACATGCTTATAATATAACACATGAAGTGGATCATAATTCCAATGAACATACAAATATTGAAGATATTCTCAAAAATAAAGTATTGAAAACAAAATTTGAATATAAAAAGTCAAATAATGCATTGATATACTTAACTATACTAACAACATTAATTATGATAATTGCTTCAATAATGTTAGCAAGAAAAATAAAAAATAGTTTGAGTTACAACAATAAAATATTACAAAAAAAAGTAGACGAACAAACAATAGAACTCCAAATGATTGTAGCTTCTAAGACTATAGAAAATATTGAGAGAAGAAAATCATTTGAAAGAAAACAATTAGAAAATATAAAATTTACAGCAATTGGACAACTAGCAGCCGGAATTACACATGAGATAAATACACCCCTTACGTATATAAAAGGTAACTTTGAAATGATGATTCATGATATTAAAAACTTACCGGATAGTAAAATTAAAGATCAAATGATAGATGATTCTATTGGAATCACTGATGGTGTAAATAGACTAGGTAATATAGTAGAATCAATGAGAGAAATGTCTCAAAAATCAAAAGAAATAAAAGAAGATGTAAATATTTACCATACTCTTATAACTTCTTTAACTTTATTACACAATAGATCAAAGCAAATTTCAAGTATAAAGTTAAATGGTCTAGACTTTAAAGTAGGAATGGATAAAAATAAAGAATATTTTATGAGTTGTATACAGAAGCAAAGAGTAGAGCAAGTTTGGGTTATACTAATAAATAACGCTCTAGATGAATTAGTTAAAATAGATAACTTTGATGATAGAATAATCAATGTAAATATATCTTGCAGTAACGATGGGAAGTATTTAATAATAAAAGTAAAAGACAATGCTGGAGGAATAAATAAAAAGATTTTAAATGATATCTTTGAGCCTTTTGTAGGTACTAAAGAATCTAGTGGAATTGGTATTGGACTAAATATTGCAAAAAATATTATAAGTGAACAAAATGGAAAAATTTTAGCTTACAATGAAGACAATGGTGCAGTATTTGAAGTTGTACTCTCTTGTGGTTCTTGTAAGATATAGTCGCATTAATATATTAGTATGAAATTTAATAAAGTATATATAGAACTTACAAATATTTGTGGCTTAAGTTGTGACTTTTGTCCAACTAAAACACTTCAAAATCAAACTATATCAATAGAAGATTTTGAAGATATTTTAAAACAAGTTTCTTTATATACAAATATTATCACGTTCCATGTATTTGGTGATCCTTTGGTACTTAAAAACTTATCTTCTTATTTAGATATAGCTAGCAAATATAAGCTAAAAGTTGAGCTAGTAACTACAGGGTACTATCTAAATAACTTTCCAATTGAAACATTTTTACATGACGCAATAAAACAAATCAACTTTTCAATAAATTCTTACAATAAAAATGATATGAAAATGACTTTACAAAACTACTTAAAACCTATGATAGAGCTATCTTATTTGAAATTAAAACAAAAGAAACAGTTTTTCATAAATTTTAGACTTTGGAATTTAGATAAAAATTCTACTGAAAATGAGTTTAACAATAAAGTATATAAGATATTATCTCAGAGCTTCGATATAGACTTAAGTGGCATTGATGAATCAAAAAGTATAAGACTAGAAAATAAAGTACTTATAGACTTTGATGAATACTTCGAGTGGCCAAATTTAAACTCTACACACAATTCAAATGCAACATGCTACGGACTTAAATCTCATTTCGCAATACTTGCTTCAGGCAAAGTAGTACCATGCTGCTTAGATAGTTTTGGATGTATAGATTTAGGAAATATATTTGATACAAGTTTAGATACAATACTAAATCAAAAAAGAACACAAGATATTATTGAAGGCTTTAAAAATAATATCGCAGTTGAAGAACTATGTCAAAAATGCACTTTTAAAGATAGGTTTAAAAAGAAAAACACTTAGTACTCGTATATTTACACAGTATTTAAAGTAAAATTTAAGATTAACTTAGCTATTATTTCACAAAATATAAGGCACTCGTTTTTAGTGTACTTAAATATAAACACCTAAGGAAACTAAAATGGCAAGAAGATGTATGATATCTGGAAAAGGTCCAATGAGCGGAAACAATGTTTCTCACGCAAAGAACAGAACTAAAAGAAGATTTTTACCAAACTTAAGAACAGTAAGAATTACACTTGAAGATGGTACTTCTAGAAAAATTAGAATTTGTGCTAAAGAATTAAGAACTTTAAAGAAAAATTCTAACTAATTAGAATAACTAATTAAATTCTAAAAAGGTGTGTTGCTCTTGCAATGCACCTTTTTTTATGAAAAAATAAAATAAACAAAAAGGATAAGAGATGTTCAGTATATTTCCAACAAAAGGAACAATAAGCGATATAGATGGTTTTTATTGTGATGGTATAAGTGCAGGTCTTAAACCAAACAACGCACTGGATATGGGCTTTATATACACAGATAGTATGTGTGAAGTAGAATCAATATTTACATCAAACAAATTCCAAGCTGCGCCACTAAAGCATTATCAATTATATGATAAGAATTTTAAAACAAATTTTGTTTTAATAAATTCAAAAAATGCAAATGCAATGACTGGACAAGCAGGAATTGAAGATATAAATGAAATATTTATAAATCTAAAAGAAGCTCACAACGATATAGAAAATCCTATCATGAGTAGTACAGGTGTAATAGGTGTAAGAGTTCCAAAAGAAAAAATACTTGATGGTGCAAAGTCATTTAATCTATCAAATAAAAGTGGTGAAAATTTAAGTAAAGCTATCATGACAACTGATTCATATTCTAAGAGTTCATTTTATGAAGTAAAACTTGAAGACAATACTACATTTAAAATTGGCGTAGTAGCAAAAGGTGCAGGAATGATAAATCCAAACTTAGCAACAATGTTATGTTTTATCTGTACAGATGCGGCTGTACCAAAAGCTGATATGAAAGAGTTGTTAGAACAAAATACTAAAACTACATTTAATGCAATAAGTGTAGATGGTGATACATCAACAAACGATACGGTTATGCTATTAAGTAACGGTAAATCAAATACATACAACAAAGATGCGTTTAAAGAGGCTCTACGATTAGTTATGGATGATATGGCTATGTTGATGGTTGCAGACGGAGAAGGTGCTAAAAAAGCTGTAGCGTTTGAAGTAAATGGTGCAAAAGATAATGAAGAAGCAGAATTAATAGCAAAATGTTTATCAAATTCTCTTTTGGTTAAAACAGCATTATTTGGTGAAGATCCAAATTGGGGAAGAATAGCTTCAACAGTTGGTGCAAGTGGTGCAATGTGTAGTGAAGAGAGTTTAACTATAACATTTGGAAATGTACTTGTGTACAATAAAGGTGAAATATACTTCACAAAAGAGATTGAAGAAAAAGCATCAAAAGTATTACAACAAGATAAGTTTAAAATCATATGTGACCTAGGTCTTAATGATGGTTCTTTTACAGCTTACGGTTGTGATTTAGGCTATAAATATGTTGAGATTAATGCTGACTATAGAACATAATAAACTATAGTTATAAATAAGATAAGATTAGGTATAATTAAACAAACTAAAACAAGGAAAAAATATGTTTCACGAACACAGAGATATCGTTACAACACTAAAAACTGAAAATGCACACTTTAAAAAAGTATTTAATAAGCACAATGACTTACATGATAAAATTGAAAAAGCCGAAGAAGGTGGAGTTGATCATATAAATCCAGTAGAAATAGAATCTATGAAAAAAGAAAAACTTAAACTTAAAGATGAAGCTTATGCTATGATTATGGACTACAAAAAACATAACTAATTTTTTAAATATTATGTAAAAAGGTTGGGACTTTTGTTCTGGCCTTTTTTTATGCCTATTTTACAATCTAAACTTAAGTAAATTAAGTGATATTTAGCTAAAATAAGAGCAATATTAAATAAAGGCAATATAAAATATGGACAATCTTTTTGAATCACAAGACATAATTAATATAAAAATTGAAGACTCAGTAAAAGCTTCATACTTAGATTACTCTATGAGCGTAATCATCGGTAGAGCTTTACCTGATGCTAGAGATGGACTAAAGCCAGTACATAGGAGAATTCTATATGCTATGCATGATTTAAATTTAAGCTCAAAAGCTTCTTATAAAAAATCTGCTCGTATTGTTGGAGATGTTATTGGTAAGTATCACCCACATGGTGATAACTCAGTGTATGACGCACTTGTAAGAATGGCTCAAGATTTCTCTATGAGAATTCCACTTGTTGATGGTCAAGGAAACTTCGGTTCAGTTGATGGAGATAGTGCAGCTGCTATGAGATATACAGAAGCTAGAATGACAAAGCTTTCTGAAGATATACTAAAAGATATAGACAAAGATACAGTAAACTTTGTAGCAACATACGATGATACTGGAAGTGAACCTTCTGTATTACCTACAAGAATTCCTGCTTTACTTATAAATGGTTCTGAAGGTATTGCTGTTGGTATGGCTACAAAAATACCGCCACACAATCCAAGTGAAGTTATGAATGCCCTACTTCATATAATCGATCACGCAGATGCTACTGCTGAAGATTTAATGGAATTTATTAAAGGTCCAGATTTCCCAACTGGTGGAACTATCTTTGGTAGAAGAGGAATCATAGATGCATATACTACTGGTCGTGGTAGAGTAAAAGTTAGAGCTAAGCATCATATTGAAACAAAAGGTAAAAAAGAAATTATCGTTCTTGATGAATTACCTTACCAAGTAAACAAAGCAAGACTTGTAGAGCAAATTGCAAATCTTACAAGAGATAAAATGCTTGAAGGTATTTCTGAAGTTAGAGATGAATCTGATAGAGAAGGTACAAGAGTTGTGATTGAACTTAAAAAAGATGCAATGGCTGAAATAGTTATGAATAACCTTTACAAGCAAACACCTATGCAAATTACATTTGGTACTATCATGCTTGCTGTTCAAAATAAAGAGCCTAAAATATTTACATTGCCACAAGTTTTAAATATTTTCTTAAATCATAGAAAAACTGTAATTATTAGAAGAACAATTTTCGATTTAGAAAAAGCAAAAGCAAGAGCTCATATACTTGAAGGTTTAAAAATTGCTTTAGATAATATCGATGAAGTGATTAAAATCATTAGAGCATCTGCAAATGATGTTGAAGCTAGTGAAAAATTATGTTCAGCATTTGACTTATCTGAGATTCAAGCAAAAGCTATCTTAGATATGAGACTAGGAAGACTTACTGGTCTATCAAGAGAGAAACTAGAAGAAGAGCTAAGAATGCTTCATGAACTAATAGCTGAGTTAGAAGCTATCTTAAAATCTGAAGAGATTTTAAACAGTATCATTAAAGAAGAATTAATAGAAACTAGAGATAAATATGCAGAGATTAAAGATAAAGATGGAAGACTTATTTCTGAAAGAAGAACTGATATTGAAGATTCTTATGATGATATTGATATTGAAGATTTAATTCCAAATGAACCAATGGTTGTTACGATTACACATAATGGTTATGTAAAAAGAGTACCAATCAAACAGTACGAAAAACAAAAAAGAGGTGGTAAAGGTAAAACTGCAGTTACTACGCATGATGATGATTTTATAGAAAAATTCTTTGTTTCAAATACTCATGATACATTGTTATTCGTTACTAACTTTGGACAACTTTACTGGCTTAAAGTTTATAGAATACCAGAAGCAGGAAGAACAGCTAAAGGTAAAGCAGTTGTAAATCTTGTAAATCTTAAAGATGGTGAGAGAATAATGGAAATTATTCCTACAAGTGATTTTAATGAAACTAAATCATTAGCATTCTTTACTAAAAATGGTGTTGTTAAAAGAACATCACTTTCAGACTTCTCAAATATTAGAACAAATGGTGTAAGAGCTATTGTTTTAGATGAAGAAGATGAAATAGTAACAGCAGCAATTACAAATGAAACTTCAAAATACCTTATGATTTTCTCTGCTTTAGGTCAAGTTATTAGATTTGATATTGAAAAGACAAGAAACCAAGGTAGAACTACTAGAGGAGTAAGAGGTATCAAGTTTAAAATTGATGGCGATTATGTAGTTGATGCTGATGTTATTGCAACAGAAGACCAAGAGTTATTAACAGTAAGTGAAAATGGTGTTGGTAAAAGAACAGAAGTTGAAGCTTATAGACTTACAAATAGAGCAGGATCAGGTGTAATAGCTATGAAACTATCTCCTAAAACTGGTAAAACAGTAGTTGGAAATATTTTAGTTGATCCAACACAAGACCTTATGGCTCTTACTTCTATTGGTAAGATGATTAGAGTTGATATAGGTACAATTAGAAAAGCTGGTAGAAATACTTCAGGCGTAACAATTGTAAATGTTGACAAAGGGGATAAAGTTGTAAGTATTGCAATGTGTCCAAAAGAAAATGAAGAGATAGAATTAGATGAAGAAGGTAATCCTATCAAAGTAGTAATTGAAGAGAATACTAATGAAAATAATGAAAATAAAAAATCTGTAAGTGAAAACTTATTGGGTATAAAAGAGGAAAAAGAATAAAATGAGAAAATTTAATGTTGCAGTTGTAGGAGCTACAGGTGCAGTAGGTGAAGAATTATTTAGAATAATGGAAGAGATTGATTTTCCTGTAGCAGAATTATTGCCATTGGCATCTGCTAAAAGTGTTGGTACAAGTATAACATTCAATGATGTTGACTATCCCGTATATGAACTAACTGAAACTATTTTTGAAGAACATGAAGTAGATATTGCATTTTTTAGTGCTGGTGGAAGTATTTCTGCTAAGTTTGCTAAATATGCTGTTGAAGGTGGTGCTGTTGTTATTGATAATACTAGTCACTTTAGAATGGATCCTGCTATTCCTTTAGTTGTACCTGAAGTTAATCCTGAAGATATAAAAATGTGGAAAGATACAGGAATTATTGCAAATCCAAATTGTTCAACAATCCAAATGGTTCAAGCGCTTAAACCACTTGATGATTTATATGGAATAAAAAGAGTTGATGTTTCAACGTATCAAGCAACTTCTGGAGCTGGAAAAGCTGGTATGGAAGAGCTTGTAAATCAAATGAGTGATTTCTTTGCTTTTAAATTAGATGATAGTAAAAAAGAAGCTTTTGCACATCAAATCGCTCTTAATGTAATACCTCAAGTAGATGTTGCGATGGAAAGTGGATTTACAAAAGAAGAAGAAAAAATGATTTATGAAACACAAAAAATTCTTCACAGAGATATAGCTATTGCTGCAACTTGTGTAAGAGTTCCAGTTTTAAGAAGCCATAGTGAAGCTATAACTGTTACTTTTGAGTCAGATGTAGATGTTGATTTAGATGAGTGTAGAAGAGTTATTCATGAGTTTGAAAATGTTGAAGTTATGGATGATTTAAAAAATGCTATTTATCCTATGCCAATAATCTCAACTGATACAGATATTACATATGTAGGAAGATTAAGAAAAGATATATATTCTTCTAATATGATTCACTTCTTTAATGTTGCAGATCAAATAAGAGTTGGTGCAGCTACAAATTCAATAAGAATTGCCTTAAAATGGATCGAATTGGAGAATAATTAATATGTTTGAAAAAATATTTGAAGGTATGATTTGGAGAAGTAGATTTATAGTTATACTTGCTGTTATTTTTGGACTATTAGGAGCTTTTGTACTGTTTACAGTTGCTTCTATGGATATTTGGGGAGTTGCTGTGTATACTTTTAATACTATTATTACAGGAGCACATCCAGATAAGTTTCATGAAGATATAGTTGCAGGTATAATTGGTGCAGTTGATTTATATCTTATTGCTGTTGTTATGTTTATATTTTCTTTTGGTTTATATGAGCTATTTATTAGTGATATAGATGAAGCTATGGGCGATGGTAATTCAAGTAAAATACTTGCTATTACTTCACTTGACCAATTAAAAGATAAAATTGCAAAAGTAATTGTTATGGTTTTAGTGGTAAGCTTTTTTCAAAAAGTGCTGCATATGGAATACTCATCAGCATTAGAAATGTTGTATTTTGCTTTATCAATAGCAGCATTATCAATAGGACTTTACTTCTTAAGTAAAGTTGGAAAAAAATAAAAGGAATTTAAAAATGGGAAAAATATTTGTAGACGCATGTCTAGGAAAAGAAACACCGTACACACCAGTATGGATGATGAGACAAGCGGGTAGATACTTACCAGAATATATGGCAGTTAGAGCAGAAGCTGGAAACTTTCTAAATCTTTGTCATGACCCTAAAAAAGCAGCTGAAGTAACTATTCAACCCCTTGATATAGTTGGTGTTGATGCTGCTATTTTATTTTCTGATATATTAGTAATACCAGATGAGATGGGAATGGACTTAGAGTTTATCAAAGGTTTTGGACCAAAATTCAATGACCCTTTAGAAACCCAAGAAGACTTAGATAGATTAATAGGTGGAGATGAAGCTGCAAGTAAATTAACTTACGTTTTTGATACTATTAAACTTTTAAGAAAACAACTTGATGAAAGAGGAGATGAGATTGCTCTTATTGGATTTACTGGTGCACCTTGGACTCTTGCTACATATATGATTGAAGGTCAAGGTACAAAAACATACAACTTATGTAAAAAAATGATGTATTCAAATCCTGAACTTTTACATAATATTTTAGCTAAAGTAACAGAAGTTATTAAACTTTATATGGAAAAACAAATCAAAGCAGGAATTGATGTAGTTCAAATCTTTGATTCATGGGCAGCAGCAATTGAGCCATCTAAGTACAATGAATTTTCATGGAGATATATGGTTGAAATCGCTGATTATTTAAAATCAAGATTCCCTGATACGCCTATTATTATGTTCCCTAAAGGTGTTAGTGCGTTTATTGAGCAAGGATTAGTATATGGTAACTTTGATGTATTTGGTGTAGATTGGGGAACTCCTATGACTATGGCAAAAGAAAAACTTGGAGACAGATATGTTCTTCAAGGAAATATGGAGCCTTGTAGATTATATGATAAAAAAGAAACTACAGCATGTGTTGAAGCTATTCAAAAAGTTATGGGAACTTCAAGACACATATTCAATCTAGGACATGGAATACTTCCAGATGTTCCAGTAGAAAATGCAAAACACTTTGTAAGTGAATGTCAAAGAGTTAGTAAAAAGTAATCTTTTATAAATAAAAGATAATAATATTTTATCTTTTATTTAAACAACAATATCAAATACCTTATGATAAAATTGAAAGTATTTAATGAAAAAACTCGTCTAAACAAACTAAACGTTTTCTTATTCCAATATTAGCACTAGTTACTATCTCAATTATAGCTGTAACAACAATGATTACATATCTAAATATATCAATCTTCACTAATCGGCTTAATGAAAAATTCAGGGGTCTAAAAACTCAAGTAAACTACGATAGTATAGGAGTTAAAAAAGGATTGTTTACAAATGCCTCTAAAAAAACAACAAAACTTGTCCAAATTGTTTAAAAAA
>DQSS01000132.1 GCA_015663165.1 Arcobacter sp.
TACAGAGCTTCAAATAGTTTATCAAGAAAATAAAGAGTACGGAAAATTATATATAGAGGATTATTCTCCATTTATACCAAGAGATGAAGATATTGAAAACAATTTAATCTATTTGGAAAAGATTGAAATGAATGTTGTTCATCATAAATATGTTGAAATATATAAACCTCTTTTAAAATATAATGGACTTATTACAGAATTGACATCAGTAACATTAGTAGAACACCTTTTGCTGTTAGATGATTTTTCCTTTTTTGAAGATAAAAGTACAAGAGAATATATTTTAGATATTTTAGTGGAAGATATAGCTTGGTTTGATGAATTGGGTACATATGAAGTAAATAATTTAAATTCTATGGCTTTTATTCAAACTGTTAATGACAATTTATACTCAAACAATACAGGTATTAAATTATTTCTACCAACTAATTTTACACCACCTGAACATATTCAAAGCCTTAAAGGTGAATATGAATTAATAGCTACAAATACAAAATCAAAATTATTTGAATTATATAAAAAAATGGAAATAGAAGAGCAAAATATTAGTAATTATGTTCAAGAAGTTATTATTCCCTTTTTGGAAAATAGCGAAAATGTATCAGATAATAAAGAAGTATTAAAATGGTTAGTTCAAGAATGGAATAGTATAAAAGATGGAATAGATGATGAAGTAATTAATGAATTAATAGAAGCAAACATTATCCCAAGTTTTTTAGATGAACGGAGTTTACATAAAGCTTCAGAGCTTTATCTTCCAACAATAGAACTACCAAATATTTTAGATAATAATAGATATAAACCAATAAGTTTTGAAGATGAAAAAGTACAAGATGGTTGGATAGTTTTCTTAAAAGCTTTGAAAGCTTCTTCTGTACTATTATCACAACATATAGAAGATAGAGTAAACAAAATAGTTAAAGATAATAATAAAGAAGATGCAATTACACTACTTAACTATATAGCAAATAATTTTGAGATATTTGAAGAAATGAATATTTTAGATACCTTAAAAGAGTATGCTTGGTTTCCTGTAGAAAAGCCTAATGATATTTTAAAACCAAAAAGTGAATATACAAAATTAAAAAGAACAGATAATTTAATCTTATTTAATGATGTAAAAATAGCTGGTGGGTATTATCATATTTTAGATAGAAGAGTCAAACTTGGTAAAAAAGATGAAAAAGGTGACTACCCTGAAAAAGATATGGCTCAAATATTAGGAATAGTAACAAATATATCAAATGAATCTGTATTTGAAAGCTTTATGGTGCTAATGAATTTATCTCCGACTAATGGTAAAGTAGTTAATTATGCAAAAGAGATTTATAAATATATTGGTAGAAAATTCAAGGGAGAAAGTATTGATTTTGATATAGAAGAACGAGCTATACTGATTAATAATCAGTGGATTTCTCCAAAATATGTTTATCAATTAGAAATACCATTAACAAGTATTTATAGCTGGAGTAGTTTGGTTGGAGATGATACAGAATCAAATTTAGCAAAAGGTTTAATATCATTAGGGGTACAAGATGAACCAACTCTTGATTTTTTAATAGAGCAACTTCAAAAATTACCACAAGAACAAAATTTAAATTCACATCAATTGAGAGATGCGAAAAACTTACTTCAGTTAATTCAAAAACAAGATGAAGATTTTTTTTATGATGAGTTGTTGATTTTAACAGGAGATAATCAACTTGTTCTATCATCAAATATTTACATAAATAATTTACCTGCTTATAAAAATGCTGAGGATAAAAATAAAAGTTTGAAATTTTGTCAAGGTCAATTTGACCAACTAGCAAAGAGATTAGATGTATTATCTCTTCGTGAAAACTATACATCTGAAATTTTTGATTACGAAAAGTCTGAAAGCAGCCATGCAATTGTAAGTATTATGCAAAATGATTCTTTCAAAGAAGGAGTTTTAAGACTACTCTTTCATGAAAACAAGGTAAAGGAAGATGAAATAAATGAATCTATTTTACATGAAGTATTACCTTCAAATTTAATTTTTGTTAGTCAACTAGTTATAGAATATTCAATAGAAAATAAATTTTTATTTAGAAGTAATGAAACTACTTATGAAGATAATGGAGAACTTTATATTTTTGAACAAGATGATGAAGATGATATGATTGAAATCATTGCAAAGTATATTTGTGATACAAAAAATTTATCAAGAGATAGTTTTGGATGGATAGTAAGAATCTTAAGAAATCAAATGAATAGAGAAGAAATTAATAATTTGTTAGATAAGAAAAAAGTTATAGAGTTACCTCAAAAATTTGATATAGAGGATGATGTAAGTATGTTTGATAACTCTCACCCAATAGAAGAAAATAAAGAGATTGCTTATGATGACTCTACTAATCAAGAGGAAAATCATGTAGAAAAAAATAGTGAATTCAAAGGAGAAATACTTCCTCCTACTAAACCTAAAACTTCATCAGAAAATGAAAGTACAAGCAATCGAAATACTTCAAATGGTTCTAATAATAATGGAGGGGGAAACAAAGGTTTTTCTAGTTCAATTTCAAATAAAAGTAGTAAGAAAATAGTAAGTTCAAATGATAGAAAACCTGTATATGTAGGAAAGGATAAAGAAGTAGATGAGGAACAACAAA
>DQSS01000056.1 GCA_015663165.1 Arcobacter sp.
GCTTAGAACTTGCAGAACTTATGATAGCTGACGGTGCCTTAGCCATTTTAGAAAAAGCAGAGAGTATTGCTTTTAAAGATGAGATGCCTCAGAGACTGTAGTTTTATTTTCCTCTCCCCTTTATCGTTATTATTGTATCTATTAATATTTGACATTTTTTGACTTCTTTAAACTAGAATAGGTGACTTATTCAGATTAGGGAGTTACTTTAATATTATGACACATAAAATATCAATCAACAATGATAATATTATTTTTCTTGATCTTGAAGTTTCTAAAAAAACAAAAAAAATATATGAACTGGGTATGGTATATAAGTCATTTAGTCATAATACTCCTGCTATTAAAGAAACAAAGAATTTTATTAAATTATGCAATGCTAGATTTATTTGTGGACATAATTTTATTGATTTTGATTTAGAAGTTATTAAAGATACGTCACTATACAATATATTTAAATCTTACAAAATTATTGACACACTACCTGTCTCACTACTTCTCTTTAATGAAAAGTCTGTACATTCTTTGCCAAAGAGCTATAAGAGTGAAGATGACTTTAAAAATGATCCAGTAGAAGACTCTAAAATAACTGCACAGTTACTAGATAAGCTTGAAAAAAGATTTTTTGATTTGGAAAGTCAGATGCAGAATGTTTTTTATTCGCTATTAAAAGAAGAAAAATACTTTTGTGGTTTCTTTGATTATCTGAGTGAAAGAAATACTTTTGAATACTTAAAATATGATAAGTTGTATGAATATATCACTGTAAACTATAGTGAATTGATTGTTAATAAAGAATATTTACGTAAAGTCATAAAATTAAATCCTATGGAGTTAGGATATATTCTTGCCTTACTTACTCCACATATAGAGATAAAATCACATCCACCAAAGATATTACACACTCATAAAAATATAGTTTCGATACAAAAAGAGCTTTGTTTTGATATAGATAAATCAAAAGAAGAACTTAGTTGTTTTGCTAAAGAAGTATTTGGTTTTGGTACGTTTAGGCCTTTTCCCAAGTTAAATCCAACCTTAGAAGAAACAGCTATTTCTCAAAGAGATATTATAGAAGCATCACTTAATGATGAATCTTTTTTAGCTATTTTACCTACAGGTGGAGGAAAGACATTCACTTTTTGGCTTCCTGCTATTATTAAAGCAAAAGCATATAAGTCTTTAACTGTGGTTATCTCACCATTACAAGCACTCATAGAAGACCATATTACAAGTTTTAATTCAAAGGTCGCTAACTATAAAGCAGTAGCAATAAGTGGTTACATGAGTCCTTTGGAGAGAAGTGAAGCCATAGAACAAGTGATTAATGGAGAGGCAGATATTTTGTATCTAGCTCCTGAATCCTTACGTTCTAATGCCATTTTTAATATTTTGAAAAATAGACTAATTGAACGATTTGTTATAGATGAAGCACACTGCTTGTCAACATGGGGAAATGACTTTAGACAAGATTATTATTATATTTGTGATTATGTTAAAGATTTATTAGAAGCTAAAAACTTTCAAGACCATATACCTATTTCATGTTTTACTGCTACAGCAAAGCCAAGTGTCATAGATGATATAAAAGTATTTTTTGCAAATGGATTAAATATACAACTTGATGATTATATAGCTACACCAGAAAGAAAAAATCTTCGCTATAAATCTATACCTTCTGAAAAAAAGGAGAAGTACCCTGAGCTTTTGAGATTGATTAAAGATCATGATGGTGCAACACTTGTATATATCCCCTCATCAACAAAAGATTGTGACAAGGTTGCAGAGCAGTTAACAATGGATACGGAGAAGAGTGTAAAGTCTTTCCACTCTAAAATAGATTCTCAAGAAAAAATGAAAATTCTCAAAGGTTATATACTTAGTGAGATAGATGTAATTGTTGCAACAACAGCCTTTGGTATGGGAGTAGATAAAGCAGATATTACCAATGTCATCCATTATGAGATGTCTGATTCGTTAGAGAGTTATACACAAGAAGCAGGTAGAGGGGCAAGAGATGAAAGGTTAGAAGCATTTTGCCCCATTTTATATGATGAAGACGACTTGGATAAGCACTTTGCATCGTTGAATCGTTCTAAGATTACGGCGAGTGAGATAAATTCTATTTTTAGGGTTTTAAAACGAACCAAAGGTGATATCATTACAAAAACAGCTTTTGAAATAGCCTTGGAAGCTGGCTGGGATGTTGAAGATGAGTCAAGTGACTATGCAAGCAAAATAAAGACAGCACTACTCGAACTTGAAAGAGAAGGATATATTTCACGAAAAAGGAATAAAACTAATTTTTTTGCTGATTCTGTTGCTGAAAGTAGTATGTATAAACTTCATTCTTTTCTAGAGACATCAAACCTTAATGATGAAGAAAAACAAAGACTTATACTTGTATTACAAACGATACTTGGAAAAGTGAAATCAGTTCAAGTAGATGAAATAGCACATCTTTTGGGCTATAAAAAATCAGATATTTCTCTAGCTATTCAGGAACTCAAAGAGATGGAAATATTGGGAAATAGTAAAGATTTATCACTTCAAATTAAAAAAAATACTATAAAGAAGTTTATAACTATACAAAAAATAGAGTCAAAACTCTTGATATATTTAGAGGGTTTATCTGCGACACAAGTTACTATTAAAGAATTAAATGAACATTTGCATCAAGAAGGCTTGATTAGTAAAAATGAGTCAACACTTATTAAAAGTCTCATTCGTAACTGGAGAGATAAATCTCTTTTTTTGTTTAAAAGAATTAATAGACAAAATGATTTATGGTATTTTAAAATTATAGATAAAGAGGAAATGGAAAAAACAGTTAAAATTAATCATTCTATTGCTTATAAAATATTAGATGTATTTATAAAAAGTTTTGAATCAGATGAAAAAGAAAAAACCATTGATTTCTCATTAAAAAATTTACGCCATCAAATTGGAAAAGAATATACAATTAAGGAGATAGATAAGGCACTTTTGTATTTACATCATTTACATGTTTTAGAATTACTAAATGGTATGTTTATTTCTTACTCTCCTATGCAAATAAGTAAAGAAGAAAAAGTATATAGCAAACGTAAATATACGCAAAAAGAGTATGACAATAGATTGGCAAAACATTATCAAGTTAAGATTGAGTCTATACACATTATGGGAGAGTATGCAAAGCGTTTACAAAGCGATGACTACAAGGCAGGTATGTTCTTGAAAGATTATTTTATACTTCCATATAATGACTTTAAGAAGAAGTATAATTTACTAAAAGAGAAAATATCGAGACCTATAACACAACGAAGATATAATAAGATTTTTTCTGAAATGTCAGATGAACAAAAAGAAATCATATCTGATAAGCAAACAAAGGCTATGATGATATTGGCAGGTCCTGGGTCTGGAAAAACAAAGGTATTGGTACATAAAATTGCGTCACTAATTCTAACCGAAGATATAAAGCCTGAACAGTTCATGATGCTTACATTTTCTCGAACGGCAGCTGGAGAGTTTAGATCTAGACTCAATAAACTTATAGGCGTACTCTCATATGATATTGAGATAAATACTTTCCATGCCTATGCACTTAACCTTATAGCTAGAACTACAAAAGAAGACAATAATATTTTGGATCAGTCTATTTCTGAAGCAACCAAACAGATAAATGATGGTGATATAACCCTACCATACAAAAGAGTTTTAGTGTTAGATGAATTTCAAGATATAAATGAGAATAGTTTTGAGCTTGTAAAGGCTATCTACAATGCAAGCAATCAAGAGATAAAAATTATTGCTGTTGGAGATGATGACCAATGTGTTATGACTCATGCAGGAGCAGATGTAAAGTTTATAGATAAGTTTTCAGAGGAGTTTGGAAAAGATGATGAAGGCAAAGACCTTTATAAGCAGTATGAGCTACTTACCAACTTTAGGAGCAAAAGAAATATTGTAAATTACTCTAATGAGTTTATAGAAAAAGTAGCAACAAGGTATAAACAGAATAGTTTACATGCCCATTCATCTGAAGCTGGGGTAGTTACTGTGCAAACGTGTAGTTCTACAAATCTTATAACTCCAGCCATACAAAAAGTACAAGAGTATGCTGACCTTAAAAATATAGCTATCTTAGCATACACAAATGATGAAGTTATGCAGCTGTATTCACATTTAGATGCATTGGGGATAGGGGCTAAATATATTTTAGAAAGAGAAAACTTTGCACTAAAAAATATCTCTGAAGTCATAGAGTTTGATAAAACGATTAATGGACTACTAAAGTATGATACTTTTTATACAGAAGAGAATTTTGAGGATGCATGGAGAATTATAGAATCTAAGTTTAAAGGCTCTAAAAATTTAATAATTTTACAAAAAATAATTGATAGATTTTTGCTTGAGAGCCAAAACTATTATGTTTCACAATGGTTGGCATACTTAGATGAGATAAAACTAGAAGAGTTTGAAGACTATAACAAAACGGTAACTGTGTCAACTATACATAAGTCTAAAGGTATGGAATTTGACAACGTTATTGTTCTTGTCAATGAAAAACCTACAACTGATGATGATATTCGACTTTATTATGTAGGTATGACTCGTACTAAAAACGAGTTGAGTATTTTAAGGCATGATACGAATAGTCTTAATAGAGATGGTGGTACAAATTATGTTTTTGATGACAGAATATATCCTGAAAATGAGAAATTAGTAACTTTAATAATGGGACTAGGAGATATACAGTTAGGGTTTCATAATGAGAATTCAAATGAAATTTTAGCTGGTGAGAGCATAGGTTTTGAAATGAGAGGAAATGCTAAAACCTTTTGTATCATTTATAAAAATAGAGTTATAGGGTTTTTGTCAAAAGCTTTTCATAAAAAACTACAAGAGTACATGAATAAAGGCTTTTTCCTGCATAACGTCTTTGTTGAGTTCGTTGTGGTGTGGCACGATAAAGAGAAGGGGAAGAATAATAAGCATCCACTTTGTAAAATAATTTTGAAAAAAGATATTTCAGTGTTTTAATTTATACATTATGATAGAAGCAGCTACCCCCACATTAAAACTTTTTATACCTTCAGTCATTTCTATAGAGATGACTTCATCACATAAATCTAAAATCTCACTTGAAAGTCCTGAACCTTCATGTCC
>DQSS01000298.1 GCA_015663165.1 Arcobacter sp.
AGCAAACCCGTATATTGATATGGGTCAGGGGCTAATTGATTGTTTAAAAGATATAGAGGAAAATATAAATGATGAATAACTTAAAATATTTATACCTTTCTTATGTTTTAGACGAAAACACCCCTACCTATGGTAATCGAAATAAATTTATTTGTGATAAAAAATCAGATATCTCTAAAGGAGATGTTGCTAATGATAGTAGTATTAGTACTACAGTACATATAGGCACACACCTTGATATGCCTTATCATTTTTTTGAGGATGGACAAACTATAGAGGATTTTAATATAAATTATTTTAGATTTGAGAAAATTTTATTTATAGATATAAAACCTCAAGAACTTATTATAAATCAAGAATTAATTTCTTTATTAGAAATAAAAGAGAATAAAAAAGAGTATGATATTCTAATTGTTAAAACAGGAATGTGTCATAGGCGAGATACAGAAGGATTTTGGGCTTCTAACTATGGCTTCCATCCAGATATTGCAGAATATTTGGGAAAAAACTTTCCAAATATTAGAGTAATTGGTTTTGATAGTATTTCTGTGTCTAGCTTTGAAAATAGAATGTTAGGCAGAGAGTCTCATAAAGCTTTTTTAAATCCAGTTCAGCCAATTTTACTTTTAGAAGATATGGATTTAACTTACTTAAATCAAGATTCAAAAATAGAAAGACTTAATATTGTACCCTTACGAATAGCTAAGTGTGATGGTTTGCCTTGTACTATTCTAGCAGAGGTTTATTAATGGCGATATTTGGAAAATTAAATGATGTTAAGAATCAACTAGATGATATTAAATTTAAAAAAGCATTTGAGTATTTAGAACAGGTAATAAAGGACGGTACAATAGAAAATAAGAGATTGTTATCCTTAACGATGAATGCTTTTAATAAGGTAGATTTAGATAAAGATAATTTTGGATTAGAACAAGTATACCTTTCTAAAGATAGGAAAAAATGTTTTTTTGAATCCCATAAAAGATATATAGACGTACAATTTATAGTAGAAGGTGAAGAGATAATAGAAATAGCTAACATTAATAAATTAGAAATAAATGAAAACTATAATGAAAGTATGGATTTAATTAAATATAATATGGGTGATCAATCGTCAATTATTAAATTGAAAAAAGGTGATGTAGCGATATTTTATCCAGAAGATGGACATATGCCCTGCGTAGAATTAACTAACTCTACCAAAGTGATTAAAACTGTTGTTAAAGTAGCAGTATGATAAAAAATATTATTTTTGATTTTGATGGAGTAATTTTAGATTCAATTCCTGTAAAAACAGAGGGCTTTAAAATCTTGTTCAATAAATATGGAAAAGATGCTAGCGACGAATTAGTAGAGTTTCATCTTAAGAATGGTGGTAAATCAAGATATTTAAAAATACGTTATTTTTTTGAGAAAATTCTAGAAAAAAAAATTACAGAAAAAGAAATTTTAAGTTTTGCAAAAAAGTATTCAGAAATTACTAAAGTTGAATTAGCAAAAGATAATTATATTATTGAGGATACTTTTGAATTTATAAAGAAAAACTATAATAACTATAATATGCATATTGCTTCGGGAGCAGATGAAAAAGATTTACATTATATCTGTAATGAGTTATGTTTTAATAAGTACTTCCACTCTATTTATGGATCACCTACTGAAAAAAAAGACATAGTAAAACATATTATGAATACTTTTAATATAGAAGAAAGAGAAACTATTTTGATAGGGGATAGTATTAATGATTATGAGGCAGCGAAATCAAATAATATTACATTTTTCGGGTACAATAATGATTCATTTAAAGGGTTATACAATTATATAGATACTTTTAAAGAGATAGATTTTGCACAAAAAAATATATAATGTTATTAAAGAACAATACTTGCAAAAAAAAGGACATCTTAGTATATTATGGTATCCAAAAATTTCAACACAGGAAGATTTAAATAGAGAGATATCAAGAGCATGTTGGTACTTAAATCCTATTTCACATAAATTAGAAAATATTCACTTTTTGGTAGACCTGTCAGTAAATATTGAAGATTTTCAAGTACCTATATATGCAGATACATCTATCCAATCTATATATATCAACTTATATAGTAAGTTCTCTTTTAATAGTAAAAAATTTAAAGTTTATGATGTTGTTTTTAATTGGAAAAATATATATGAAGGGAAAAGACATTTTCAAAAAAAATTTTTCAATATAGATTTTAAATTAAATCAATTTGAAGCAAATCATATGTTAACTTTATCTAAATTATTACTTGAAAAAAAAGAGAGAAAAGAAAATAAAAAGAAACTTATTTCACATCTTACTTTACTTAAACAAGAGAAATACAATGATGTATATCTTATAGGTAGTGGTCCTACTTTAGATGTATCCAAAATGAAGCATGATAGTTTAATTATTATATGTAATAGTGTAGTAAAAGATATAGAGTTATTAAAAAAAATTAGTCCAAAAATAATTGTTGCTACAGATGCTGTATTCCACTCTGGTTATAGTAAATATGCTGCAAGTTTTCGGAAGGCATTAATATTAGCTTTTGATACTTTCAGTGAATTATATTTTTATGTTCCTATCAGGGATTACAATGTATATATATCTAATTTACCAAAAGTATATAAAAAAAGAATTATTGCGATTAATACATCAAATAAAAAAAAATATAATTTTGATATTTTGAAAAAATCATATATACGAAGTACTTCCAATGTATTAACATTTTTTATGCTTCCTCTTGCAGGTACATTATGTAAAAATATTACTTTGACAGGATTTGATGGAAAAGAGAAAAGTGATAAAGATATATTTTGGAGATATAATAGTAAAACACAATTTCATGAAAGTATGAAATATACGGTTATGGCACATGCAGCATTTTATAAAGTAGACTATGATTTATATTATAAAAATCATTGTAATGAGCTATCAGAAATGATTCAGAAAATGCGAAAAGAAGAAATTAATTTTTGTTATAGTGGTGATACAAATATTTCTGTACTTCAACTCATGAGACAAGTATGATTAGTTTTATTGTTCCTGTATATTATGAATCAGAAAAAAGCTATATATTTACTAGAGCTTTAAGATTAATCAATAAGTTTAAAAAGTATCCTCATCATGAATTAATTATTGTTAATTCAAGTAAAATAAATAATTTAAATAGTACATTAATTAATGTTAAAATTATAAATTTAGATAATAAATATAAACTTTTTTCTCCTGCTCAATTACGAAATGAAGCTTCAAAAATAGCAATTCATGATTATTTATTTTTTTTAGATGTTGATTTAGATTTTTCTAATATTTTCATTAAAGTATTAGAAAAAGAACTAATAGAACAACTAGAAAGTAATAAAAAAAATTTTTTAATGATTCCTTGTTTATATTTATCAGATAAAGGGACAAATATATTTAAAAAAAGTGAAAATAAGCAAGCAATGATTGAAAAACTTAGGGAAAGTCTTTTGTTAGGTGAAAATACTTTAGTCCTTAGATTAGCACTAAACACTTCTTCTATATTATTGAAAAAAGATTATTTTTTTGAAATAGGTATGTTTTCTGATGATTTTAAAGGACATGGTGGAGAGGACTTTGAACTTTTACATAGACTTGCTACCTTAAATCCTCATTCAAAAAAAGAAGATGATTACTATATTGATGAAGTAAATCAATTCCCATATGAGTATAAAGGCTTTAGAAAATATCTTATAGTATATTCACTTCCTTATCTTTTTACAAACTTATTGGTTGTACATTTATGGCATAGTAGACCTTTATTTAATAAATTTTATTTTAATCGTATTAAAAATGAAACTCTCTTATTAGATAAAATGAAAAAATTTGATGAGTTGAATTATTTTAAAAATAATGTATTATGGAATGTAGAAAAAGATTTTATAGATGTTAAGTTAATGATGAATGTTTTGCTAAAAGAGAATGGTTATATAGATGAGAAGTTTATTGGGTTAAAGAGATACTCTAATAAGGTAATAATAGTTAAGAATCCTATTGGTAATAAAATTAGAAAATTAATTACAAGACCTAGACAATTTTTTATTGACATGATTAAAAATAGATATAAATAGAGGATATAGATTGGAGTTTTTAAGAGTAAATAAATACTTAAAAAGTAAAAAAAACTATATAGGATATTTATATTATATAGATAATTTAATCTCAATATCTTCAAATAAAAGATTCAAAGGTTGGGGAAGAAAAAAAACAGGAAAATTTGCAAAATGGTGTTTTGAAAAATTTGGAGGAACTTTAACTTCCCTAGAAGACGGATTTATCCGTTCTCTAAATCTAGGTCTAAACAATTCTCCTTCTTTTAGCCTAGTAGAAGACAACATCGGCATCTACTACGATGCAACAACCCCCTCAAAATTAGAAAATATTTTAAATAATTATAATTTTAAAAA
>DQSS01000039.1 GCA_015663165.1 Arcobacter sp.
AAGGTTCTTGCAGATAAGAAAAAAGAGATCTTTGATGATGATATACGTATGCTTATTGCCAATGAAATTACAAATATACCGCAAACTTTTGAGTTGGTTGGATTGCAGATAGCAGACTGTTCTGCCGGTGTTCCCAGTGCTGCTGTTACAATACGACATGATGGTAAAGAGATTACCGATGCTGGAATAGGTGACGGTACAATAGATGCAATTTTTAAAACAATAGATAGAATAAGTGGACATACTGGACTTTTAAAAGATTATAGAGTTGAAGCTGTTAGTCAGGGTAAAGATGCTTTGGCAAAAGTTGTTGTAAATGTTCAGTTTAATAAGAGTAAAAGCGCAGTTATAGGACATGGATTAAGCATAGATACAATGCTTGCAAGCGCAAAGGCATATATAGGAGCTTTGAACAGTTACCTATCTATGCTCCCTTCAGATTGTCAAATAGATAGTTGTGAAGGAGTTTAAACCTTGCGCCCAATGGGCGCAAATAGATTTCTATTTCTTTTTTACTATATCAAAATCAAAAAACTTAGATTTAAATATACCATCAGGGATTCTTCCAAATTGAATTGCTGCTGCTTTTGTATTTTCTTGTTCCAGATATAAAAGTCCTAGAGCATATCGACTTTCATAGTTATTTGGATCTTCAAGTTTTGCTAGTTCAAACAGAGCAACAGCATTTGCACTATGTCTAGAGCCTATTGCTGCAATTCCTGCTAAAAACAGAGTTCTACTATCTTGATGTTTGTATTGATCAACTAGTTGATTAAATAGAACATAAGCCTCTTCAAATTGCTTAAGATATATATTACTTTGAGCTAATGCTTCAATAATCCCAGATGGCTCATTTGTCTCTTTTCTCAATTGCTCTTCAAGCTGTTTCACAAATGGATATAGTGTACCTGTAGTAAATCGTAGAATAATAAAATTTTCACGTATAAATGTACTCCCATAGTATACAGAATCTAAATCAATAGTGTGATGTTTTAAATAATTTATTGCTTTAGCAGCAAAAGTTTTAATATCTGTCTCATTGGACATCGTTATAAGATTAAGCATATTGGTAATTACATTTTTTGGCATACTGTTATATAAAATTGTAGTTTTTAGTTTTGCTTGGGTGTGATCCCTTAAGTTTGATGCTATTAATATATCTAGAATCAAATATATTGGACGATTTTCATGCTTTGAATCAAGCCATTTTGACGCTGCAGTTATATTTCCTTTATAGTAGTAAAAAAGTGATTGATAAAAAAGTTGTAAAGTTGTAGGATCTGTAAATTTACGTAAATCTTCTTGTAAAAATCTTTCTACTTGAGGAATATGTTTGTGGATAAACGATTCACAAAAAAGAGAAAAGATTGCAGAAAGAAAATTTGATGAATCTAAGTGATAACTTCTCATGAAATGTTCATGTGCTTTAGCAAAGTTTCCAAGTTTAACATATGTTAATGCAAGGTTATAGTGTAATATTGAATGGTTTGGATAATGTTCTAAGGCTTTTTTAAATATCTCATTAGCTTTTAACAGACGATTTTCAATTGCATATTTAATAGCTTTTGAAATCATAAGGTTTGCGCGTGAAAGACTTGAACTGCGAGATAGATACTTTGATGCCTCTTCCTCTTCATCAACATATATTGCTGCATTACCTTTTTTAATATAGTTAAGTGTTTGTGTTGCATTAAAAACTTTAAATGGTGCAAATTCAAAGATTAATTTATATGAAGTTGGACTTTTTATCAATTGGTTGAGTGAAATTTTTTGTTGAGCAGCATCAATATCTGTTACTGTGGTAGATAATTTTGTTTGAATTGGATATACGTAGGTTGCTTTTCCTTTATAATCAGTTTCAAGCTCTTTCAAAAGTTTAGAAGCTTTTGCTGTCATTCTATTTTTAAGATAAACCAATGCTAATGATTTTTTGCTTTGTAATGGAGAGTTTGAGTTTGTAACAGCTTTTTCAAGATATTTTGTTGCAAGTGAGTAATCTCCGATTCTTGCATACATTTGACCTAAAAGTAGATAATCATCAGGTCCTACAACCTTTTCAATATGATCAATTGCTTTTAGTGGATAAGATAGTATAAGATAAGAGGCAGCTGCAATATGGTTTTGTTCATATGTGTAAGCTTTTGTTGTAGGATGATTTATGGCACTAAGTATGTCATAGTAGTTACCTTTATAGTAGTTTATTAAAGCAAATAAATAGCTGTAAAGAGAGGAGTTGTAAGTTTCAGGAAGATAAGCTTCAGCCATTTGTATGTAATATAAGAACCGCCTTTTATCTTTTAAGTGCAGAGAACATACTGCTGCATTTAATGCGCTTATACACTGATTTTCATTATTTTGAATAGCTTTTTTAAATGATTCAATAGCTTCTTTATAACGTTCTTGACGCATTTGCGCTACACCAAGATTGTAGTTTGATATAGATTCACTATATGTTGCTATTTGTTCAAAAAGTTTAAGAGCCTCCTTTTTATTTCCACGAGCATATAAAATATTTGCTTTCTTTATCATTGTTTCTATTTGTGATTTCATTTTTACAAGAGATTTTTTTTCAGCAGTTTTTATTTTTGAAACAAGATCATTTGTTGATATATTTGTCTCTTCTTCATTATTATCATTTTTGAGTAGAAGAATGAGTAGCAATGTTAATAAAATAAATATTACTACTCCACTTATTATCAGTACAATTTTCTTTTTTTTCTTCTCTTTATCATTTTGAAGTGATTTTTCATCATTAGAAGAAGATTCATTAGAATCATCATCTTCTTCTTCGATGATAATTACCTCTTCTTCTTCCTCAGCCATAGTAAATCATCTTTAGAGGTATTTTTCCAGAACTTTAGGAATTTTTATTGATCCATCTGCTTGCTGATAGTTTTCCATTATAGCAATGAGTGTACGTCCCACTGCAAGGCTTGAACCATTAAGTGTATGTACCAATCTATTTTTCTTTTCATCTTTATATCTGATTTTTGCTCGTCTTGCTTGGAAATCTCTTGTATTTGAGATAGAACTGATTTCTCTATATTTGCCTTGACCAGGCAACCATACTTCAAGATCGATTGTTTTAGCAGCGCTAAATCCCATATCACCAGCACAAAGAAGCATGTGACGGTGTGGCAGTCCAAGTGAAGTTAAAAGATCTGATGCAC
>DQSS01000065.1 GCA_015663165.1 Arcobacter sp.
GTTGTAGCAAGAAGCGATTATTTTGCTGTTGATACTGATGATTTAATTGAATCTATTGAAAATACAAAAGTTAAAAATATTTTTGAACAAAATGGAGAAGAATACTTTAGAGCATTAGAAAAAAAGTGTGCTTTATGGTGTGAAAACAATCTTAAAAATACTATTATATCAACTGGTGGTGGATTTTATAGACAAGAAAATATAAATAAAATTGGTAAGGTTGTTTATTTAGAATCTGGATTTGATAAAATTATTGAAGCTTTAAAGAATGCTCCAAATTCAAAAAATAAGTTTAAAAAAAGACCATTATTATCGAATCTAAAAGAGGCTAAAACACTTTATGACAAACGAGTTAGAGAGTATGAAAAAGTAGCAGATATAACAGTGAATGTTGAAGATTGGGATATAAAAAGAATAGTAAAAGAAGTATTAAAGGCAGTGAAATAATGAAAATAATAAATACAAACGACAAGAATTTTGAACAAGAATTTCAAAACATCTTAGGAAGAGCAAAAGTAGATATCAAACAAGTATCAGGAATCGTAAATGGAATCATTGATGATATTGTACAAAATGGAAACAAAGCAGTAAAAGAACATATTGCAAAGTTTGATAACTGGTCACCTAAAACTGACGCTGAGCTTTTAATAGATGTAAAAGATATGGAAAAAGCATACAACAATATAGATGCAAAATTAAGAAGCTCTTTACATCTTGCATATGATAGAATCAAAGCTTACCATGAAAAACAACTTCCAAAATCTTGGATGGAATATGAAAACAATGGAACAATTCTAGGACAAAAAGTAACAGCAGTAGATAGAGCTGGACTTTATATACCTGGTGGAAAAGCTGCATATCCATCTTCTCTACTTATGAATGCAATTCCAGCAATAGTTGCAGGCGTAGAAGAAATAGTAGTATGTACACCAACACCAAATAGCGAACCAAACGAACTATTACTTGCAGCTTGCCACCTTTGTGGTATCAAAACTGTTATCAAAGTTGGAGGAGCTTCTGCTATTGCACTTATGGCTTATGGAAGTGATACTCTTAAAAAAGTAGATGTTATAACTGGACCTGGAAATATATTTGTAGCAACTGCTAAAAAGCTTGTATTTGGGGAAGTAAACATAGATATGATTGCTGGACCAAGTGAGATAGGTATACTTGCAGATGAAAGTGCAAATACGAACTATCTTGCTATTGATTTACTTTCTCAAGCAGAACACGATGAGATGGCTTCATCTATTATGATTACAACTTCTCAAGATATTGCAACTCAAACGAGTATTGAAGTTGATAACTATTTAAAAGAGTTAAGCAGAAGTGAAATAGCTCAAAAGTCTATCGATGAAAGAGGTTGTATCATTGTTACAGATACAATGGACAATGCAATTGATCTTATGAATGATATAGCACCAGAGCATTTAGAAGTGATGACTCGGTCACCATTTGAATTATTACCTCAGATTAAACATGCGGGAGCTATATTCTTAGGGCAAAATACACCTGAACCAATAGGTGATTATATTGCCGGACCAAATCATACTTTACCTACAGGTGGAACTGCTAAATTCTATAGTCCCCTAAATGTTGAAGACTTTATGAAAAAATCATCAATAATTTCATTTTCAAGACAAGCAATAAATGAGATAGGTGAAGACTGTGCGTTATTAGCAGATACAGAAGGACTTACTGCACATGCTAAGTCTGTAAGAGTAAGACTAGATAAATAGATTTAGTACGATTAAAGCTAGAATAGATAATATTCTAAAAATTATATAAATACAAGGAAATTAAAATGAGCGAAAATAAATACGAAGCATTATTTGAAGATGAAGATAACATATTTGGGGGTTCTCCACAATCTAAATTTTGGGATATTGTAAATACTGCAAGTAATGATGTAGTAAGAGATCAACTAGATCAATTTTTTGAAAGATTTACAGTGATGGAAACACTTCTTACAAAAGAACATGGAGAAGATGGACTAAATAAAGTGATTAAAAACTATTCATTTGAAAATGGTCAAGAAGTGGAATTTAATACAAAAAGTACTTATATCGAACTTACTGGTGAAATTGTTTGTAGGTTAGATTCATAAGTCTATGACATTAAATTGGCAAACACTACTTGCAGTTGGAAGTGGTGGTTTTATTGGTGCAGCTTTACGTTTTTATGTAGGTGTAGTTGTATCACAGAAATTTCCAAATGACATACCACTTGCAACTCTTGGAGTTAATATAGTTGGTAGTTTTTTTATGGGAATGTTGGTTGCTATATTTATCATATATACTCCTTCTCACTTAGTAAGATTATTTTTACTTACTGGATTTTTAGGAGCACTTACTACATATTCTACTTTTGCTATTGAGAGTTATTTTTTACTAAATACTTCACTATTACTTGGGCTGTTAAATATAGTCTTAAATCTGCTTGGTAGTATAGTTGCTGCTGCTATTGGATACAAATTACTTACATATTTCTTAAAATAATTTTTTCACAAGAACTTCATAATTTTACCTTTGGTTTCTTTTTGCTATAATCTAGCCATTAAATTACAAAACAAATTAGGAGAACATTATGGGTATGCCAAGTGGAATGGAATTATTAGTATTAGTAGCAGTTATCGTATTACTTTTTGGAGGTAAGAAAATACCTGAGTTAGCAAAAGGTCTTGGTCAAGGAATCAAAAACTTTAAAAATGCAGTAAAAGAAGACGAGCCTGAAGCTACTACAACAGCAAAAAAAGATACTGATAAAATAGAAACAGAAGCAACTGTAAATACAACTACAACAGCTGAAGCAACTACAAACACAGATACAACAAAAACTGTTTAAGATAAATAATCAATGCAAATAGAAGTTAAAGAATTTATTGAGAAAATCTTAGAAAAAAAGATTGTTTTAGAAAAGCCAAAAGATATAAAGCTTGGGCATTTTGCAACACCTGTTGCTTTTTCTTTAGCAAAAGAACTAAGACAAAATCCTATGAAAATAGCAGAAGATTTAGCTTCTAAATTTGAAAATTGTGATATGTTTGAAGAGGTACAAGCGGTAAAAGGCTTTTTAAACTTTAAGCTATCAAATGACTTTTTAAGTTCAAAAATAAATCAAGCCTTTTCTTTAAATACAGACTTTGCAAAAGGTACTACTAAAAACGAATCTATTCTTTTAGAGTATGTAAGTGCAAATCCTACAGGTCCTTTACATATTGGACATGCAAGAGGTGCTGTTTTTGGCGATGCTTTACATAAAGTTGGTAAGTATTTAGGATATGATATTACAAGTGAATATTATGTAAATGATGCAGGTGCTCAAATGGGTCTACTTGCAACATCTTTAAATCTTGCTGCTAGAGAGTTTGTTTTAAATGAAACTGTAGAATATCCTGAACAATTTTATAGAGGTGATTATCTAGTTGATATTGCTAATAAATGTGTAGAAAACTATTCAAAAGAAGTGTTTCACGATAAATCAAAAGAAGAAGAACTAGCTATGTTTGCTAAAGATGAAGTGATGAAAATCATTATTTCTGATTTAAAAGATTTGGGCGTAGAGTTTGATACTTTTGTAAGTGAGAAGTCTTTGTATGATTCTTGGGAACCAACAAAAAAAGTACTTGAAGACAATGGTTCTTTATATACAAAAGATGAAAAACTATGGATCAAATCAACCCAACTAGGTGATGATGTAGATAGAGTTGTTGTAAGAGACAATGGTATTCCTACATACTTAGCTGGAGATATTATTTATCATAAAAATAAATATGATAGAAAATTTGATAGATATATAAATATTTGGGGTGCAGATCATCACGGATATATCACTAGAGTAAAATCAGCTATTAAGTTTTTGGGAAATGATCCTGAAACTTTAGAAGTTATCTTATCTCAAATGGTTGCCCTACTTCAAGGTGGACAACCATATAAGATGAGTAAGCGTGCTGGAAATGTTATACTTATGAGTGATATTGTAAATGAGATTGGTGCTGATTCTTTAAGATTTGTATTCTTAACTAAAAAAAGTGATACACACTTAGAATTTGATATTGATTTACTTAAAAACAATGATTCTTCAAATCCAGTATTTTATATAAACTATGCTCATGCTAGAATTAATCAGCTATTTAAAAAAGCAGAATTAACTCTTGATGATGTAAAAGATTCTGATATTTCAAATGTAAATCAAGATGCGTTAGATTTAGCATTTCAGTCTTTACTTTTAAGTACTATTTTACAAGAAGCGTTTGATAAAAGAGATATGCAAAAAGTGACTGATTATTTACATGGTCTATCTGCTATGATTCATAAGTTTTACAATGAACATAGAATAGTAGGACTAGAGAATGAAAAGTCTTATTTAAAAGTACTTGCTATGTCAGCTTTATCTATTAGAGTTGGATTACAAGTTCTTGGAATCACAGCAAAAGAGGAGATGTAATATGAAATGGATAGCAATAATATTTGTAGCAGGTATAGTTTATATGATAGCTACAGGAAATATGGGTGGTGCTAAGGGTGCTACTCAAAACTATGCAGATGTTATGCGTGGTGGTGGAAAGTAAAACTTTCCTAAACTAAAAAAGGGTAGAAGTTCAAAACTTCTACCCTTTTTTTATAATAAGAAATATTAGTTATCTAAAGCTTGCATACTTCCCAAAAAGTCTTCTAAAGTATACTTATCTCTATGAGATTGAGTCATGACATGGATAATAATATCTCCAAGATCTATAACACACCAATCACCATCTTCTTCAGTTCTTACAAACTCTTCACCTAAATCATCTTTTAAGTGTATTAAAAGAGACAGTGAATGTCTAGTGTTAAGTGCTGTTGCTATTACAACTGTATCTGCTATATAACTTTTATCAGATAAATGTATTGTATCAATGTTTTCAGCTTTATTTGTATCTAAAATTTCTACGATTTTTTTTATTCTATTTTCCAAAATTTTCTTACCTTTTGTTGTATTTTTTTAGGAATATATTCTAATTCCATATTTTCTCTTAATTTGCTAGAACTTATATCGATATCTAAATGCAATGTCTGCGCATCGATATAGTCATTCTTTATAGAATGTTGTTCTCTAGATATAACTATAAATTCAACAAGTTCTTTTAGCTTTTTTGCATTATACCATAAATGTATACTTTTTAAGTTATCTGCACCAATTATCAAATAAATCTTGTCTATATCATAAAGTGATTTTAAATATTTAACAGTTTCAAATGTAGTAACTTTCTCTTTTTGATTTACTTCATAGTCAAGAACTTCAACTTTTTTCATATCTACAAATATGTCATTTATTAATTCTAATCGAGTATTAGCATCTAAAAAAGAATCATTTTTAAAAGGATTTAAATAGGTAGGCACAACAAAAAGCTTATCTATTTCTAACTCTTTTAGAGCAAGTGTAGCTATTTGTTCATGTCCAATATGCGGAGGATCAAAACTACCTCCAAAAATTGCTATATTCATATCTTTACCTAGTTGTTCTTTTAAATCATTATATCTAAGTGAAAATAATATTATCCTACAAATCCAATTTTCCTAGTATTTGTTTTAGCTTCTTCTTGTATATCTTGCATACTAGATACAACTTTAACCACCTTGCTTAATAAATCATGAGTATCTTTATCGTTGGCTTCTAATTTTTCCAATCGTTTAATAATATCAAAGTATGGTACAGATTGATTTTTTAGTTTTGTAAATGTTCTCATAATAGATATATTTACTTCTGTTGCTATTTTACTTTTTAATATGGTTGCTAGGATATAGACACCTTGCTCTGTAAATACTTTAACTTTTGAAGGATTAAATTTTAAACTATGGAGCTTATCGCATTTTGAGATAAGCTCCATTTTTTCAACTTCTGTTAGTTCAAATATAAAATCATCTGGAAATTTCTCACTATTTCTTTTAACTTGTTCATTTAATCTACTTGTAGGTACTACATAAAGTTCAGCCAAATCTTTATCTATCATCACTTGAATACCACGAATAATAAATATTTTATTATTAACATTTATATCTTTTGTTAGTTCCATCTATACCCTCCTATATTTTATATAAGAGTATCTTAGAACAAAAATTCAAGATTATTAAAAAGTATGTCAAGTTGCCATATTTTTTAATATTTGATTTCCTAATTCAAATGATAGTGTTAGAATAGAAAACTGTACAGCTATTTAAACACATTTATAACTTAACTTTGTTAAAATATTTAGATAAATGACAAAAGGATTTTTATGGCTTTAAAAGTTGCGATAAATGGATTAGGTAGAATTGGTAGATGTGTGGCTAGAATATGTGCAGATAGAGAAGATATTGAGTTAGTTGCTTGTAATGCAAGTGGTTCTGATGAGATGATTCAATATGGTCTTAGATACGATTCAGTACACGGAACTAGAAAAGATGTTGTTGTTGAAAATGGATATATCTGTATTGGAAACGATAAAGCAAAGCTATTATCTGAACGAGACCCTGCTAAACTTGACTTTGCATCTTTAGGTGTAGATGTTGTTTTAGAATGTACTGGTGCATTTTTAACACAAGAGTCTGTTCAACCATATATTGATAATGGTGTAAAAAAAGTTGTTCTTTCTGCTCCTGCAAAAGATGATACTGCCACATTTGTAATGGGTGCAAATGAAGACACATACTCTGGTGAAACTATTGTTTCAAATGCTTCTTGTACTACAAATGGATTAGCTCCAGTTGCAAAAGTACTTGATGATGCATTTGGGATTCAAAATGGTCTTATGACTACAATTCATTCTTATACTGGAAGTCAACTTATTCTTGATGGTAAGCATAAAAAAGACCCAAGGAAAGCCAGAGCTGGAGCAATAAATCTAATCCCTACAACTACAGGAGCTGCAAAAGCAATAGCAAAAGTTTTACCACAACTTGCAGGTAAAATAAATGGTCAAGCTATAAGAATACCTACTCCAAATGTATCTATGGTAGATTTAACAGTAACATTAAATAAAGATGTAACAGTTGAAGATGTAAACAATGCATTTAGAAAAGCATCTACAACAAATATGGCTGGGATTTTAGGTGTGGATGATGAGCAAAGAGTAAGTTCTGATTTCAATGGTGAAGAAACTTCTACAATAGTACCTATGGATACAACACAAGTTGTAGGTAATAGAATGGTAAAAGTTCTAGCTTGGTATGATAACGAGTGGGGTTATTCTTGTAGATTAGTTGATATGGCGGTACATATCTCTAAATAATATCTCTATATAGCTTTGGTGTAAATATCACAAAGCTATATATCCTATAAATAATATCCAAGAGCAATGGATATTATTATAACTGCTAACCAAATTGTTGGTATAAATCTATATTTTCCTTTAACATCATTTAAACCCATAAAATATTCTATTACTAAATGTCCTTTTATAAAAGTAGTAAAAAGTAAAACACCTATTAGTATAGTTGATATAAGTTCCAACCATCCTATTAAAAATGTAAATATTGTAAAAATTATAATTGCTATATATATTTGTGTGTATTTATCCATTTCTTACCTTATTATATAAATTAGAGGAAAGAGTACTATCCAAAGTAAATCTACCATATGCCAATATGATGCGCCAGTTTTAAGCCCTTGATAATCTTGTGCTGTGTATCCTTGTATTTTAGTTTTCATATATAGGTTAAACAATATTATCATCCCAAGAAGTACATGTAAAAAATGAAACATAGTAAGTAAAAAATAAAACATAAAAAATTTATTTGTGCTTAGATTTATACCTTCTTGATATTTTCCAATAAATTCTATCATCTTAATAACTAAAAATATTCCACCAAGACTTATGGCACCAAGTAGCCAATTTTTTGCATAAATTGAAGCTTTTTTAATCTCCATAGTTTTTATTGCATTTACTGCTTTTACTACAAAGTAACTACTTGTAATAAGTATAATCGTATTTATAAAACCGGCTCTTTGATCTAAAAGTAACTGTGAAGCATTGAACAATTCTACATCTGCTCTTCTTGAATATATATATCCTAAAAAAAACAATCCAAAAGTTAAAAGCTCAATATATATGATAATCCATATGGCAAAATCACCTGGAGGATATGGTTGTTTTTGTATTTTCATAAACGTATTTTATAAGATTAATAATTAAATACTACTTTAATATAGAATTAAGTGATTTTTATATACACTCCATTTACTATAAAGACATAGAATTTTAAAAAGGAGTTATATATGACAGAAAGAATTACCAAAAGTATGGCTAAAAATATTTATTATGGTGGTGGAATGTTTGCACTACTAATATTTTTAGGTCTTACTTTTGATACCGTACAACAAATACCAGAACGATCAAATGAATCACAAATGAATCATTCTGTAGTTGCAGGTAAAGCACTTTGGGAAAAAAACAACTGTGTGGGATGCCACTCACTAATTGGAGAGGGGGCATATTATGCACCTGAACTTATGAATGTATTTAACAGAAGAGGAGCTAGCGATGAAGCAACTTTTAAAGGTTATATGCAAGGTTGGATGGCATCTCAGCCACTTGATATTCCAAACAGAAGAAAAATGCCACAGTTTAATTTAACAGACAAAGAAGTAGATCAGTTATCTGATTTCTTAATTTGGACATCAAAAGTTGATACTAATGACTGGCCACCAACAATTGAAGGATAGGAGAGATTATGAAGTATAGTTCACAAGCGGTCGCAAAACCGTATTTTATTTTTGCATTAATTCTTCTAGCAGGAGAAATTTTATTTGGTCTTCTTATGGCAATACAGTATTTATATGGTGATTTTTTATTCCCATTAATACCTTTTAATGTTTTAAGAATGGTTCACACAAACTTACTTATAGTTTTAATATTATTTGGATTTATGGGTGCTACATATTATCTTATTCCTGAAGAAACAGAAAGAGAACTTTGGAGTCCGAAGTTAGCAATTATTACTTTTTGGGTATTTGCAGCAACTGGTGTTGCTACAATTTTAGGTTATTTACTTGTTCCATATGCACAACTTACAGAATTAACTTTTAATAACTTACTTCCTACAATGGGAAGAGAGTTTTTAGAACAACCATTACCTAGTAAAGTTGGTATTGTCTTAGTTGTTGTTTCTTATATTGTAAATACAGGTATGACTGTACTTAAAGGAAGAAGAACTGTTATTACAACTGTTTTACTTACAGGACTTGTTGCTCTGGCCGTATTCTTTTTAATTGCATTTTACTTACCAGAAAATTTAATTACGGATAAATTCTTATGGTGGTTTACTGTTCACTTATGGGTTGAAGCTACATGGGAACTTATTCTTGGAGCTATTTTAGCGTTTGTACTTATTAAAGTAACAGGTGTAGATAGAGAACATATTGATAAATGGTTATATTTAATTATTGCTATGACTATGGTTTCTGGTATTTTAGGAACTGGACATCACTTCTTCTATATGGGTGCTCCTGAGTACTGGCTATGGATTGGATCTATTGCATCTGCTGTTGAACCTTTACCATTCTTTTTAATGGTACTGTTTGCATTTACTATGGCAAAAGATAGAAAAATACAACATGACAATGAGATGGCTCTTACTTGGGCTAAAGGTACTGCTGTGATGGCATTTTTAGGAGCTGGTGTTTGGGGATTTATGCATACACTTGCACCTGTAAATATGTTTACACATGGTACTCAGCTAACAGCTGCCCATGGTCACTTATCTTTTTATGGTGCTTATATTATGATTATATTTACAATCATATCTTATGCTATGCCTATATTAAGAGGACGACCTCATGGTAACTGTAAAGCTGCTCAAAAAAGAGAACTTACATCTTTTTGGATGATGAATATTGGTATGTTAGGACTTACTTTAGCACTAACGGCTGCAGGAATTTCTCAAATACTAGATATGAGAGTAGGAACAGATTTACTAGGATTTATGGAATCACAAGAATCAATCGCAGGTATTTATACTATTAGAGCTTTCTTTGGTGTACTTGTATTTTCAGGACTTATTACATACTTTACTAGCTTTTTTATAAAAGAAAAAAGTGCTTAATTACTTTCTTGAATTTGAAGAAAGTATAGGTAAAGTTTGGGATAAATACCTAAATAAAAAAGTAAACAAATTTCATGAGAATGAAAGAGTTTACTTTAGTGACATATCAAAACATCTTAATCTTTTTTATCATCTTTTAGGTGGTGAAAAGGGTAAAGATTTAACTATTACTGATAAGAGGTTTGTACAAACAAAATCACGAACACTACTACAGAAAATCTCATTTTTAGGTACAGAATTTTATCTTACTTGGAGTGATGACAAATCAATATATTTACCAGCATCATTTGCATACTTTCCTACAAAAGAACAAAATGAGATGTTATACTACTGGCTTGTGGCTATGGTTATAAAAGTAAAAGTAACGAATTCCAATATTGAAGAAGAAAATACTAAAGTAACAGATTATTTACTAAATAAATATGAAGGGTTTAATAACTTTTATAAAACTGCAAATATATATTTAAATAAGCAATTTGAACAACTCTCACATGAAGACTACCCAAACCCATTTTGGATATATCCATCTATCTCTTCAGGAAACAAAGCTATTTCAAGTGATGAAGAAGATGAATTAATGCAAGCAAATCAAGACAAAGATAAAACAGAAAATCTTGAGATGAAAAAACAAGCAAATCAAATAGATGATACAAAAGAAACAAATGGTTTCTTAGTATTCTTACCAGAATCTTTGATGAGTATTTTCGAACAAGTAAATGTAGATAGAATGGAAGATGATAGTTTTGATGAAAATGCACTTTATCATGCTGAAGATTTAGATGAGATAACTATAGGTAAAAAGCAGGCAAATTTAAGTTCTCGTATTAAGATGGACTTGGACTTAGAACCAGATATGCGTGAAATTTATCCTTTGGGAAAAGGTCATTTAATCAATGAGTGGGATTATCGAATAAATGATTATTTAATAAACTATGTTCGTATCAAACCACAAGTAACTTTAAATGTCATTCCAATACAGCTACCAAAAAGACTTAAAAAAACTGTACGAAAAATACAAGGTGAGTTAGACTTACTTGAGCTTGATAGAATCAAAAATGATAGATTACCTTATGGAGATGATCTGAATATTGATACTTGGATAGATTATAAAAGTCACCAAAATAAATCAATGCATCATCAGAATTTCTATACAACATTTGAAAAGAAAACAAGAGATATTTCTACACTTATTTTAGCTGATGTTTCACTTTCAACTGAAGGTGGTATCACTCAAGATATTAGAATAATTGATGTTATAAAAGATGGACTTATTGTATTTAGTGAGGCTATGGAAAAGCTAAATGATAAGTTTGCAATATATTCTTTTTCTTCATTACAAAATAAAAAAGTCTATTTTAATATTATTAAAAACTTCAAAGATAAATACGATGATTTAATAAGAGGAAGAATAGATTCTATGCAACCATATTACTATACAAGATTAGGTGCAGCTATTAGGGAGTCTTCAAAGATTTTAGATAAGCAACAAAGTACTACAAAATTACTTTTAATAATAAGTGATGGTAAACCAAATGATGAAGATATGTATGATGGAAGATATGGAATAGAAGATACAAAAAAAGCAATAGAAGAAGTAAAGAAAAAAGGTATTACACCTTTTTGTATAACTGTAGATTTAGATGCCAAAGAGTATCTTAGCTATTTATTTGGTAGAAATGGATTTGCAGTAGTAAGAGATGGTCAAAAACTACCAAAAGTGATACCAGAAGTTTATATAAATTTAACAAAATAAGAATAAAATACAACAAAGGAAAAAAATGTCAGATACATATTATTTACCACAAGGAAATGAAGTTGAACTTTTTGAAGCATCAGCTTCTATGAATCTACCAGTTCTTATAAAAGGACCTACAGGATGTGGAAAAACTAGATTTATTGAACATATGGGTGAAAAACTAAATAGAAAAGTCTATACAGTTGTTTGTCATGATGATTTAAGTGCAGCAGATTTAGTTGGTCGTCATCTTATAAATGAAAATGGAACATTTTGGCAAGATGGACCACTTACAAAAGCAGTAAGAGAAGGTGGAATTTGTTATCTTGATGAGATAATTGAAGCTAGAAAAGATACAACAGTTGTACTACATTCACTTGCAGATTATAGAAGAATTTTACCAATAGATAGAACCGGTGAAGTTATACAAGCACATCCAGATTTTATGCTAGTAGTTTCATATAATCCAGGATATCAAAATGTACTAAAAGGTATGAAACCAAGTACAAAACAAAGATTTATATCTTTAGAATTTAGCTATCCAAAACCTGAAATTGAAAAAGACATCATCATAAAAGAAAGTGGAGTTGATGAAGAAACATCTATAAAACTTGTATTAATAGCAAGTGAAATAAGAAACTTAACCGATACAGATATTCAAGAAGCAGTTTCTACAAGATTGCTTGTATATTGTGCAAAACTAATAGTAAAAGGCTTTGATAGATATGAAGCTTGTATTCATACAATAGTTCAGTCACTTAGCGATGAAGAAGATGTTTTAGAAGTCTTAGAAAAGCTTATATCTTTACACTTTACCAAGTCCTCATAAAATTTATAGTAAAATCTAAAGATATATAAAGACAAGGGAATAATTTGAAACTTCAAGAGATAAATAAATTAGATATTGCTGATAAAAAGATTTTTATTAGATGTGATTTTAATGTACCAGTTGATGAGTTTGGTTCTATTACAGATGATAGAAGAATTAAATCAGCACTAAATACTATCAAGTATTGTTTAGACAATGATTGTGCTGTTATAATTGCATCACATTTTGGAAGACCAAAGGGTGGGTTTGAAGATAAGTTTTCTTTAAAGCCAGTTGCTAAAAGACTTCATAAACTTTTAAAAGAAGAAGTTAAACTTGCTCCAAATGTTATATGTGATGAAACAATAGCTATGGCAAACGAACTAAAATCTGGTGAAATTATGTTGTTAGAAAATATGAGATTTGAACCAGGTGAAACTAAAAATGATCCTGCTCTTTCAAAAACTCTAGCATCTATGGCAGATGTATTTATAAATGATGCTTTTGGTGTATCTCATAGGGCTCATGCTTCTGTTGAAGGTATTGCACAGCATTTTGATATTGATTCAAAAGCTGCTGGATTCTTACTAGCGAAAGAGATTAAATTTTTCTATCATATTATAGAAGAACCAAAAAGACCATTTGTATCTATTGTTGGTGGATCTAAAGTATCTGGTAAACTAGAAGCACTTTACAATCTTATACCAAAAGTTGATAAAATAATTATTGGTGGTGGTATGGCATTTACTTTCCTTAAAGCTCTTGGACATGAAGTTGGAAACTCTTTAGTTGAAGAAGAATTAGTTCCTGAAGCACTTAAAATTATGAAAGAAGCAAAAGAACTTGGTGTTAAGTTTTATCTTCCTGTAGATGTTATAGCAGCAGAAGAATTCAATGCTGATGCATTTGCAAAAGCAGTTACAATTCAAGAGATACCAAAAGACTGGATGGGACTAGATATAGGACCCGCATCTGCTTTACTTTTTGCACAAGCACTTGAAGATGCTCAAACTATTCTATGGAATGGACCAATGGGTGTTTACGAAATGGAAAAATTCGCTCGTGGTTCAACTAAACTTTCTCACGCAGTTGCATCTTCATACGCAACAACAGTTGTAGGTGGAGGAGATACTGCTGATTTAGTTAGAAGAACTGGTGATGAAGATGAAATGAGCTTCATATCAACTGGTGGCGGAGCTTCTTTAGAACTAATTGAAGGTAAAATTTTACCAGGTGTTAAAGCACTAGTATTAGAAAACTAAGAATAAGTTCTAAGTATAGTTATTGAAAAAATTTAATGAATGGAATGAATTAACGCAAACTCTTAATAAAAAAGAAAATATAATAAATTTTAAAGAAAGAGAAATTTATTGGGGAAGTTTAGGTGAAAATATAGGCTCTGAACAAAATGGAAAAGGTAAAGATTTTTCAAGACCCATCTTAGTAGTAAAAAAATTAAATAAACAGTTGTTTTTTAGTGTACCTCTCTCTACTACAATTAGAGATGGTAGTTATTTTTATAATTTTAACTTTTTTGAAAACCAACAAAGCTCAGCACTTTTAGTACAAGCAAAAATATTTGATTTAAAAAGAATAGATCAAAAAATAGGCATGATAAATAAAAATGATTTTTTAAAATTAAAAGAGAAATTAAGGGTTTTACTTGATTTGTAATATGTTCTCCCTCTTACAAAGTAAGAGGGCAGTCCCGAAGGAAATTGTAATTATATTATATATGAATAATAATGATATGTCAAGGAATACTATATGAATATCCTTTTAAACGGTGTAGGTAGAATTGGTAAAGCAATTTTACGAATCGCTAATTCTTCTACTTCTTTAAATATTGTGGCTATAAATGAACTCAATTCAAATATAGATAATATAGCATACAGTATAAATTATGATTCTACTTATGGAACATTTGAAGATAAATTTAAAGTTTCACAAAATGAAATAAAAAACCAAACAAATACTATAAAAATATTAAATCATAATTCTCTTTTAGATATAGATTTCAAAGCTTTAAATATAGATATCGTTATAGATGCAAGTGGAGCTAACCTTGATGCATCAAAGCTTCAAGAACTGCCACTAAAAGCTATACTATTAACTCATCCTAAAAAAGATGCTGATATAAATATAATACTTGGTGTAAATGCAAATGATTTAAATACTAAGACTCATAAAGTGATATCTACAAGCTCATGCAATGCAACTGCCCTGCTTCCCCTTTTAAAACTAATTGATGAAAAGAAGCAAATATTATGTGGAGATATTACAACTATACATCCTTTATTAAATCATCAAAAAGTTCTTGATGGTTCTTGCTTGGCAAGTAAAAATAGAGATGTTGAGTGTAATTTTGAATTTGGAAGATCATCCACACAAAATATTATACCTTCAAAAACTACAACGATTGAAGCCTGTTCATATTTAAATAAAAATATAAACTCTTCTATTTTTTCATCATCTTCTCTTCGTGTACCAACAGATACAGTTGGAGTAATTAATGTAGCACTAAATGTAAAAGAAGATTGTACAAAAGAAGAAATTATAAATATATGTAAAGAGTATGAAGAAAATCAAAAGTTCAAAGTATTTTTAAATAATGATGAAGCGTTAGTATCAAGTGACTTTAAAAAAAGTGAATATACAACTATTTTAGACCATAGATTTACAGATGTAAAACAAGCTAAAATGATAAAGCTAGTAGTATGGTATGACAATGAATGGGGTTATGCTTCTAAGGTTGTGGATATTTTAAAACTTTATGTTAAAATATCAAATAATAATAAATAAGGAAATAATTATGAAGAAAATAATTGCTAGTAATTTTAAAACAAATCATACTAGAAAAAGTACAAAAGAATTTATTGTAAATGTAAATAGTTTTTTAAATAAAAATAACATTGATAATGAAGTAATAATATTTCCAACAGCAACAGCCTTAGATGAATTTGTTACAGTTTCAAACCTAAGCGTTGGTGCTCAAAATGCATATTATGTAAAAAATGGTTCATTTACAGGTGAAATTGGAACTGAACAACTTGATGAGTTTGGTATAAAAACTATTTTAATAGGACACAGTGAAAGAAGACACAATATAGGTGAATCTCAAAAAGACATCACTTTAAAGTATAACTACTACAAATCACTAGGATATAAAATAGTGTATTGTGTAGGTGAGCCTCTTGAAGTAAAAGAGCAAGGTATATCTCAAACTTTAGAATATGTTTTTAATCAATTTGATGGAATAGATTTAGAGTATGACAATGTTATAATTGCGTATGAACCTGTATGGGCAATTGGAACTGGACTTACTCCTAGTATTGAAGATATAGAAACAATTCACAAAAAATTGAAGAAAAAACTACAAAAGCCACTTTTATATGGTGGAAGTGTAAAGCCTACAAATCTTGCAGAAATACTTGCAATTCCTAATGTGGATGGAACTTTAATAGGAACATCTTCTTGGAATGAAGAAGATTTTAAATCAATGATAACAACAACAAACAAAGCATAAGGAAATAAAATGATAATGAATGGTAAAAAAGGTGTAATTTTAGGTGTAGCAAATAGTAAGTCTATAGCATATGGTATAGCAAAACAATGTGCCGAGCAAGGTGCACAAATTGCATTTACATATTTAAATGAGTCTCTTAAAAAAAGAGTAGAGCCTATTGCAGCAGAGTTTGGAAGTGAGAATTTAGTTTATCCATGTGATGTATCAAATCCTCAAGAGATTAAAGACCTTATGGTAAGCCTTGAAAAAGATATGGGTAAGATTGACTTTATAGTTCACTCAATTGCTTTTGCTCCAAAAGATGGCTTAACTGGAAGATTTTATGATATTCCTAAGGCATCATTTGATATTGCTATGGATGTATCTGTTTATTCATTGATTGAAGTTGTAAGAGAGTTAAAACCAATTATGTCTGATAATTGTTCTGTTCTTACTTTATCTTATTATGGTGGAGTTAAATATATTCCAAATTATAACTTAATGGGAGTTGCAAAAGCAGCTTTAGAGATGACTACAAAATACCTTGCAGAAGATTTAGGTGTTGATGGTATAAGAGTAAATGCAATTTCTGCTGGACCTATCAAAACTTTAGCAGCTGCTGGAATTGGTGAGTTTAGATTTATGCTTAAATGGAATGAAGCTCATAGTCCATTAAAAAGAAATATCACAACAACTGATGTTGGTAATTCTGGTATGTATTTATTGTCTGATTTATCTTCTGGTGTTACGGGGGAAGTTCATTATGTTGATGGTGGATACAATATCATGGGTATGCCAGCAGTTTCTTTTAACGAAGAAGGTAAACAAACTATTGCATGGGACGGAAATAAATAAAAAATCTTTTATTTATTTTACTTGTAGCTAGTAACTTTTTATTAGCACAAGTAGATATCCAACTTTCTCATACAAATATAAAACACGGTACAACTTTTGCCGTTATACTTCAATCAGATTCTAAACTATCACACGCTCCAAATACTATCTTTATGAACAAAACATACCAAATGTTTACAATTGGCGGTAGTACTAAAAAGTATGAAGTATTTTTACCTGTAAATTATCATGCAAAACTACAAAAAGAAAATGTACAAGTAAAATACAAACTTGACAATAAGATTATCAAAAAGAATATCTCAATAAATATAATTGATGGAAACTACAAGAAAAATGAAATCATAAATGTTCCAAAAGGAAAAGTCACTCTTTCTAAATCAAATAAAAAGAAATCTTCAAAAGAATACTCTAAAGTATTTAAAAAAGTATATTCTTTAATAGATACAAAAAACTACATAAACAAATCTACTTTTATAATGCCCATGAATAGTAAAATAACATCAGCCTTTGGTAATGCAAGAATATACAATAAAAAAACAAAATCATATCATACAGGTACAGATTTTAGAGCAAAAGTAGGTACTCTTATATATGCCGCAAATGATGGAATTATTGCTCTTACTATGAATAGATTTTATCTTGGAAAAGTAGTATATATAAATCATGGAAGAGGAGTATATACATACTATTCTCATATGAATAAGTTTGATGTAAAAGATGGTGATATGGTAAAAAAAGGTGATAAAATAGGTACATCAGGAGTAAGCGGAAGAATCACAGGACCGCATCTACACTATGCAAATAGATTATATAATGTAACAGTAGACCCACTTCAATTTGCTAAACTACATAATGAAATAGTAAAAAAATACCACTAAATATGACCTTAGAACATATAATAATAGGACAAAATGCAAAAGAAAAACTATCATATGTAAAGCAAGCTGAAGTGATTGAATCCAAAGGTATAAAAGGAGATAGGTACTACTATAAAAAAGGTACATTTAATATCTCACAAGTAAATCAAAATGTTAGAGAAATAAGTATAATTTCATATGAAGGCCTAGAAATTTGCAACAAAAGAATAGATACAAAACTAGACTTTTTGGATTTAAGAAGAAACCTAGTAATTAAGAAATTTAACTATGAAGAACTAAAAGATAAAGAGTTTAAAATAGGAAGTGCAACTTTTAAGATAGTAAGAACCTGTCCACCTTGTAAATTTTTATCAAGACTGTTAGCTAATGATATGATGACAGCTTTAAAATATATAGGTGGATATCGAGCTACAATAATAAAAAGTGGGATTATTAGTATTGGTGATAAATTAAGTATTTAAGTTTAGTAGACTTTTTATATCCGCACTACAAATAAGTGCCATATTTTCTTTTACTTTTTCTTCTCTCCAATTCCACCATTTTATACTTTGTAGTTGTTCTATCTCGTCTTTTCTAAAGCGATACCTTATGTATGATGCTGGGTTTCCTCCTACAACTTCATATGGTGCTACATTTTTTATTACTACTGCACGAGCTGCTATAATTGCTCCATTTCCTATAGTGATACCTGGCATAATCATAGCTTCAGAACCTATCCATACATCATTGCCTATATTTGTATCCCCTGCTTTAAGGTATCCATTTTTTGCATCTTTAAATATATTTGCTTGGAAATAAAAAGGAAAAGTACTTATCCAATCTTTTTGATGTCCTTGATTTCCTGCCATCATAAAAACTGCCCCTGAACCAATAGAACAATAACTTCCAATAATAAGTTTATCTACATCTTTTCTTTTATCATGTAAGTATCTCGCACATTCAACAAAATCATGTTTATGATGGTATCCAGAATAGTAAGAAAACTGCCCTACTTCTATATTTGTATGATTGATAGTTTTGTCTAATAATTGAGAAGAAAATTGGTTTTGGAAATGAAATGGTTTCACATAAGCTCCTATTGATGTTTGAAGTTTAGCATATATTTAAATAGTATAAACTTTAATGAACAAAGTATGTAAGTACCTCCGTTAAATTAAACATCACCTTTCATCATTTTAAATCTCAAATTACCTACGGGTAGTTTACGATTTAAAATAACAAAATCTGATGGCTTAAAATAACATCAAAAGTGATGTTTAATTTAACGGAGGTACTTGATATTTGTTTTCATTATTTATATTA
>DQSS01000049.1 GCA_015663165.1 Arcobacter sp.
AACATTTAATCTCTTCAAATCCAAAAATTACAATTTTTTCTAGTTGATTTTAGAAAATTGCATTTCAGATTTAAATTTTGGATTGTTATGTTTTAAAGGGGTTTTTAAGGTGGTAACTGACCCCTTTTATTCCAGCATGTAGTTTATTAAATGTATGAAAAAACTCATCTTGTGTCTTTTCTTTACCTTTAAGAAACTGTATGTCATCTATTAACAGCATGTCACATAGTCTAAACGTATCTCTAAAAGTATCCATCGTGTGTGTTCTAATATGAGCAATGAAGATATTTGTAAACTCTTCCAGCGTAGTATATATAACCTTTTTACCACAACTTAATCCATAATTCCCAATGGCTTGCAAAAGATGTGTTTTCCCTAATCCCACATCCCCATATATATACAATGGATTATATTGAATACTTGGGTTTTCAGATACACTTTTTGCTACCGTGTATGCGAACTGATTGGATTCACCGACAACAAAAGTATCAAACGTCAGTAAAGGATTAAGTGCTGCATATTCAAATTTATTAGCTATCTCTGATGACTTAGGTACATTTTTTTTAGAGATGGTTTCTTTTTTACGTACCTTTATCGTCACTTTGGGTTTCACCCCTCTATTTGATTCAAAAAAATGTGTAATTTTTGGAGTATATCTACTCTGTATCCATTTTGCGATATGTAAATTATCTACTGAGAAATAAACTTGATGTTCGTTTGAATTTTTTTCATCATAAAGTAGATTTTTTAGATACTTGTTATATTCATTTTCTGTTACTTCTTTTTTTAACTCAAGAAGGCACTTTTCTCCTATATTTAATTCCATATGATTCTCCTATGTGAAGATAAGACAGTATATGATTTTATGTGGACATAGATTGTCACTTTCTACTTGATATATTGTGCCAGCATCTCTATGTACTGCATTTTACACTTTTCATAATTCTTGGGAAATGCACAATAGTTTGGATGTGGTAAACTGGCACTAGTATTAATACCGCTACTTTTGAATATATTATTTACAGTTTTTTTAACCTCTTGACTGAGAGATATAATGGTTTTGGGTGCTACTACACTCATTTCATACTTAAAAGCATCATAGATAAAGTCTTTAACCGAATCTGATAACTCATAGTAGTTTTTATTGTTACCATCTTTAGTAAATCCAATCCATGATATGTTTGTGACATAGAAAGATCTATAAAACTTTTCTGCATCAATTTCTTCTGCAATATCATAGAAAAACTGTGCTGATCTTTCTGTATCTGCACTAACTACACCATCTATGAGTTTTGACAATGAACTAAAATCTAAAAATGGTACACCTGTTTTCCCGGCACCATTTTTGCCTGGGTTTATTCCACACAGTACAGTTTTAGGATAGTACCCATCATAATATTTTTCATTAAATCGTTTTACATTCTCCCAATTATCAAGAAAATCATCAAGTACTATGATATCTTCATCATCAAATATGGATGATGATATATACCTCTCTTTTAACTCTTCTACTAACATGATACACTCCTTTATTTTTTGGTATCATTTATTATAGTGTATCAAGTGAACAATAATTGTCACTATCTTTAATTTTCCAACACTTCTTTAATTATATTGATATGTTTTTGTATCTCATATACAATATCATCATTTAATTTTTCAAGTTTATTTTTTTGTGCTAAAAATAAGTTTTCCGTAGTAGGTTGAGAAATTATCATACTCTTATTTAGATTTTCACCTTTATTTTGCATATACACTTTAATATTTTCATTTTTAGATAGTTCTTTACCTTTTTGTTGAAGAAGTATTTTCAATTCCGGATTTCCTTTTGCTTCATTATGATAAGCCCAAGCAATTCCCATTTTTAGTGATATAAATTTATCTAGTTGTTTATTTAATGATATATTCAATCCATAATATTCATTGAGAACTAATTGTATCTCTTGCAATGATGTATTTTCTATATATCTGAAATATTGTAAATTACTATTCTCATTTAAAAGTTCTTTTATTAAATAAATATAGAATTCATCATGCAGTTTCTGCTTAGCCTTTTTAAAGCCATCTTCTATAGATGATGCATCATCCTCAAAATATTTTAATATTTTAGTTTTGTTTTTTTCATAAACTTCATATATATCTTGATTTAAAAAGAAATCTTTATATTGTTTTATAGGACTTTTATATTTTCCTATTAACATATTTATCACATCGGTATAGTATCCTATAGCATTATTTAGATTTGTTATATTTGATACTTGTTTTTGTGATTGTTCTAACCATCTTAAGATTTCATTATTAAAAGCAATTTTAGTATATGGTCGATTTTGATGGCTTTTTAAAGAAGCCTCTTTCTTATTTAACGTTAAATAATATATTTTTACTTCAGGTTTGGACTTTAATTTACTGGCTTCATCATCCAAAAATTTATAATAATCTGATATTTGATTAGATTCATCATTAGCATAGATCTTCATCTCAATACCTATAAAATACTTATCACTTTTTATAGTAAAGTCAATTCTTCGACCATCTGCATTTTCCTCCATTTCTACTTTGGTAATTTCACCAAAATCATTTATTTTTAAAACAAATTTTATAAATAAATTAGCAAACAAATCACCTTGATAGTGCTCCCCATTTATATCCAAAAGTGAATATATAAAATTTGAGTGCATTCCAACTTCTGCATGTAGTTTTCTTAATACTCCCATAATATTATAGTTGTTCAACCCTCTTAACTTTTGCTGTTGTTGATTATCTTTAAAATTTTGTAGTTTTATTTTCAACTCTTCTATCTGCATCTATTTAATCCTTCGTATAAACATTGGGTCTAGTAAACTTTAGAGGTTATTTTTTCTAAGATTCTTCAATAGTATAACATAGATATCATTATGCCTATTGTTGAATCTAAACTCACT